>JANQTG010000032.1 GCA_030731855.1 Cellulophaga sp.
CCTACGGCGTTGTTATATCTGCAATTATGTAAAATGCAAGCATACGCCGTTTTACGAGTTAGAACAATCTGTACTATAATGGCCTGCGCATGCCCGCCGGAGCTTTTTTGCGTAGGAGGGTTATGTAACTTGAGCTTTGGTAAAAGCGAAAGTAGATTTCTTAATTTTCTTTATTTTTTTCTTCTAAAAACTTTCTTTGCAATGTTAATGGAATACGCTTTGCCCGAAATGACGGTAGGAGCGAAGTGGCAATGTGCGTGAAATGGTTCAATTAGTTTTCTTGATACTTAATAGATATCTTACCATTTACTAATCTATTCTCATTATCAATACCACTAAAAACGCCATCTTGAATTAATTTTTCATTTTTTAGATAAAACGTTTTAAAATAGATATTTACCCTTTCTAATGTTATGATCCCTGAAAAGGTAAATCTAAAATTAATAACTGTCCCTTTATTTATAAGCTCCATTCTATCTTTTTCTATATATACATTTTCGGTTAATGTAATTATCTTATAATTTGAAGACAAAACTTTGAATTTGATCACTTCAGTATACTTATCTTCTAAATTAAAACTGAGTTGATAGGTTCCAGGTATTTTTGAATAAATGGATGAAAACGGACTTTTATCAGATAATTCTAAATAATGTTTTGGAACTTTACTGTTATTAATAATTCGTTTATTTCTAATCTCTAAGGCTATATATGGGGGAATATTGAAGTTTTTTGATTTTTCTTCCATAACCTGTCTTGATTCACATTTTTCAAGAATAGATCGTCCAGCAACCGTATTGGAATATACATCAAAATTACTGTAGGTTCCCACCAAAAAGTTAATATTTGATGGTTCTTGATGTCCTATGTAATATATTTCACTTGAGCCATTAATGTATCTACCACTAGATAGTGTTTTGGTTCTAATATAAATGGTGTCTCCTTGTCTTACAATAGTACCATGACTATAATGTTCTTTTAAAGTTTGATCTTCTTGAGGATACATGAATACATGCTGAATTTTAGTCCAGTTATTAGAAATAATCGTTTGCCCTTTTAGAAGAATGTCTTCCTCGCCAAAATAATAGTTCAAATAATAATAGGAGGTATTAGCTGAATCTTTATTTAGTAATGCCAGTTGTTTCTTAATTTCATCTTTAGATAATTTATAATCGTCTAAAAACTTTTCAAAATTATCATAACCTATATATAATAGAATAATAGATTTATAATATTCATTTAATTTGATGGTGGCTTTCCCTTTTTCTAATTCCCTCGATTTATCATAAAGGTATTTACCATTAATAACCTCAGCTCCAATAGTTTCAAAATCATTCTTTAAACTAGGTTTATTTTCATCAAAAGATCCATACCCATATAATTGAAAGGTTTTAGGAAGTTTAGATAACTGATGCTTTTCAGTAAATTTTGCATGTACTGCATCTAATACAATTTTGAAATATTCTGAAGTTAACACGAGGGCACCTGATTTTACTGACATATAAAATTCCTAAAATTTACATAAAATTATTAAAAATATTTTTAATAATTAAAATGAATAAGAATTAATAATTTGCAGATTACTTTAGAGCAACTAATTAATTCATCCACATTATGAAAACAAATATTTTATGTGTAATACTGCTAGTGACATCTTTTGCATTTGCACAAACAAAAATAACAGGTAAAGTAACTGACACCTTTGGTGAACCATTACCAGGTGCGAATGTTGTAGAGCAAGGCACTACCAACGGAGTTATTGCCGATTTCAATGGAAATTATCAAATTACGGTTACTTCAGAAACTGCTGTTTTAGAATTTTCATTCTTAGGCTTTCAAAAACAAGAGGTTACAGTTAGTAGCAGCACAATAAATATTCAGTTAACGGAATCTTCTGAAGCATTAGATGGGGTAACCGTAAAGGGTTTTACAGGTGTTATTGGTAAATCGCGTAAGCGGACTGCTTCCATTCAAACAACACCAGAATCTGTTACCGCCTTAAATGCAGAAGGTATCGAAAGTGCCGGGGTAACCGATATTAACTCTTTTTCAACTTTGGTTCCTAACTTAAAATTTAACTCCGCACAAGCGGTTGGTCTTAATTTTATAACCGTTAGAGGTATACCTCAGGTTAGAGGTGGGGATGCCCCGTTAGCTTTTGTTATTGACGGTGTAACCATTCCTGACCCTAGTTTATTAAGTCAAGGCTTATATGATTTGGCTTTAGTAGAAGTGGTTAAAGGACCGCAGGGTGCTTTGTACGGTAAAAATGCCATTGGTGGTGCCATAAATATTTACACCAAGGAGCCCACCAATATAATGTCCAACCGTATTGAATTAGGTGCTGGTAATGGTGGAAATTTACAAGCACAGTTTGTATCCTCCGGTGCCATTTCAAAAGATAAGGTATTTTATCGTTTCTCTACACAATACAAGAATTTTGATGGTTTATTAACCAATGAGTTCCTCAATGAAAAGGTAGATTTCGCTAAAGAGTTTAGTGTTAGAGGTCAGATTAAAGCTAGAGTATCTGATAATTTTACGATCGCAGCTACCATCCAACATTTTAATATAGATGGTGGTGCAACCTATTATTCGGTCAATCCGACAGGAACTGACGGTGAATTTACAGGAGGTATTTTAGACCCGA
Source organism: Cellulophaga sp. (assembly GCA_030731855.1). Taxonomy (GTDB): domain Bacteria; phylum Bacteroidota; class Bacteroidia; order Flavobacteriales; family Flavobacteriaceae; genus Cellulophaga. The sequence continues at coordinate 2,648 of JANQTG010000032.1, forward strand.
ATCCGGAGGATGGAAACAACGTTATTGTTGCAAATGTCCTGGGAAGATCCGATATGAAAAACAATTACGGAAACTTTAAGATGGATTACAATCTAAAGGGCGCAACCCTTCAAAGTATTACCTCTTTCAATAAAGTTGATCGTTCAACAAATGGTGATTTAGATTTTTTAGAGCTTGATGGATTAACACAAGCCGAAGAAATCAGTACGAAAACCTTTAACCAAGAATTACGGATCAATAATACAACTACAGACACAAAATTTGATTGGAGTTTAGGTGGTTTTTATCAGAGTATCCAAAGAGATGTAGTGCAAAATGGAACAACCGGGGTCGATTTTGGCGGACCCTCTGATTTTGACACATCAGATTTTGTAAATGACACTAGAACCATAGCCCTGTTTGGTTTCGGGGACTATAAAATAACCGACAAATTTACGGTTTCTGCTGGTTTTAGGTATGATATAGATAAATTCACTCAAGAAGATTTCTTATTTATAACCAACTCTGAAAGAGATAATAACGAATTTCAACCAAAAGTTTCTTTATCGTACCAAGCATCAGAAAAAGTATTATTCTATGCGAATTATGGTAGAGGCTATAGAAACGGAGGTTTTAATGCAGATGCTACGGATTTGTTCGATAGGTCATTTGATGATGAAACATCAGACAACTACGAACTAGGTTTTAAAACAACGTCTTTGAACGATCGCTTAATTTTTAATGGTTCCATTTTTAGCTCTAATCTAACCAATCAGCAACAATACATTTTAGACCTTAATACCTTTATTGCCGGAGTTTATAACTATGATGAGACAAAAGTGTTTGGTTTTGAATTAGAGTCTCGTGCCAGGTTATCTAACTTTTTAGATATTTTTGCAAACTTCGGTTTATCCGATGCCGAAATTGTTAATGGAGGGTCAAGTGGTAGTACCGATTACACTATTTACAACGGCCAAAAGGTGCCTTTTGTTCCTGTAAGCAGTTTTGCCATAGGTTTAGAATCATCGTTTGACATTACTGAAAATCTAAAGTTCAATGGTTTTTTAAATCTAGATAGAACAGGAAAAACATATTGGCATGAAACCAATACCGCTGCAAATACCTCAGATGCGTATTCTTTACTTAACGCACGTATAGGCTTTTCTTACAAAAACTGGAAGCTTGATATTTGGGGGAAAAATCTTATGGATACCCAGTATTACCGAGAATTCTCACCGGGAGAGTTTGTTGGCAGTCCAGATGACGTCGCTTGGAGAGGGCAACCCGTATCTGTTGGCACTGCTATTTCAGTAAAGTTTTGAGAACTAATAACTTCATTAAATATAATTACAAATCAAAATTATGGGCATCTATCTTAAAGATGCCTTAATTAACCCTTTTCAAATTTTCATATGGAAACTAAAAGAGCTCGTTTTTCAAGAATATTAATGGAAGATATGTTTCAGGTACAACCTGGAGAAACCATTGCCATTACCGCAGATTTAGGTACAGATAGAAATACTATCGACGCTATGGCAAATGCGGCAATGAATGCAGGTGCGTTTCCATTGGTCATGTATATTCCAAAGGCAAAAAAAGATGGTCAGGCGGGCATGGTAGATTGGCCTTCAGAAGCATTAACGGCAGCATTGCTTAAAGCTGATGTTTGGGTCGAGGCTAACTCTGTTGTAATTCTATATTCTGATATTTGGGAAACCGCTATGCGCGATAATAAAAAACTACGTTATTTAATCATTGCCGATAGTACTATAGATTCCCTTGACCGTGTATTTACAGGCTATGAAATTGCCGATTTAAAGAAGTTATTGGTGCCATTGGCCAACATGGCAAAAAAATGCAATACAGTGCGTATTACAAGTAAAAACGGAACTGATGTTTCTTACGATATCGATACGAATTATGCGTTTGATTATGATGACGGTGATTTCTCAATGCCAAAATTTGGTACAGCGCCTGGTTTTGTAAATATTGTACCTAAATTAAATAGTTTGAATGGTCGTATCGTGTTCGATTATTTACAACATGCCGTACTTACCGATAAGGTAGAATTTATTATGAATGATGGTATAATCAGTGAAGTAAAAGGGGAGGGCGCAGCCCAATTTAAAGAATACCTAGCTTCTTTCGATGATGAAAATATGTATAAAATCTCTCATAACATGCTAGGCTTAAATCCTAAGGTCCATGCTATTACAGGTGAATTGGTAGAAGACGAACGTATCTGGGGTGGTGTAGATTTTGGATTTGGACACACTAGCGCAATGGATATGCCACCCCTAGGTCAAATGGCAAAATCGCACTTTGATGGTGTTGTTGCCCAAACCAGTATTTATTTTGATGAAATACAAATTACCGATAACGGCGAAGTATGTCATGAAGAATTAAGACCTTTAGCTGAAAGCCTACTAAACGCTATAAATGTCTAAGCAAGCAGATCAATATACAACTACTAAGGTACAACCAAAGGACTTCGTTTCTGGCTGGGTTGTTGGTTTCATTATTGCGAGTACAGGATTATCAGTTTCTACACTATTTTTAGGTTCAGAAATTGCACTCAAACTAGGCCTTAAACAAGCACTTATAGCATTTGGTATTTCCACATTTGTTTTAACTATAATGTGTATGGCAACCACATTAATTGGTAATCGATCTCGGTTATCAACGTACATGATTCTACATTTTAGTTTTGGAGAATATGGAGCTAAAATTGTCAATTTTATTTTTGGTGTTACATTAATCGGTTGGTTTGCAGTAGCCATAGAGTTATTAGCAATTGCGATGTATGATACTTCAATAAGTACTTTTAACGTTGTTGTTTCAAAGGAACTTATCATTATTGTAACTAGTCTATTTATAACCATTACAACAGTTTACGGCTTACGCAGTATTGAAAAGCTTGCCAATATCTCTATTCCAATTTTAACCGCGTTTTTAGGGTATGTATTTTACCGCTCAATAGCAGATTTAGAAAGTCTATCGCAACTTTTCGACTATGTTCCAAAAGAAAATTCAATGACACTTTTTGAAGCAACATCCATTTTAATAGGTGCTGCAGTTTTGTTTCCTGTGTTAATGGCAGATTTTTCCAGATTTGTAAAAACAGATAAACAAAGTTTATTTTCAGTATTGGGTTTAACTATAGGTACACCTATAGCCTATATTCTAAGTGCTGTACCATCTATTCAAACCGGTGAAGTTGATATTATTAAAATAATGGAGCAGTATAATTTGGTGATTCCTGCGTTTTTATTATTGTTTATAGCGACTTGGAGCACCAATGCTACCAATTTATATTCCGCAAGCTTAACGTTTAGTACAATCAACAAAAGCTGGACCTTCAAAAAGGTTGCTATTGTATCTAGTATATTCGGTACCATATTGGCATTATTAGGGTTTGCTACCTATCTATTTGATTTTCTAGAATTCCTAGGAATATTAGCACCATCAATTTCTTCAATATATTTTATTCATTTCTTTTTCATTAAAAAGCAAATCTATAACCTACAGGATATAAACAAATGGGAATCTTCAGCTTTAATTAGTTGGGTCTTAAGTTCAATTATTACGCTATTTACGTATTTAGAAGTTTTTCAATTAACTAGAGCATATTTTATAGATTCATTTCTTCTCGGTGGATTAATCTATATGGTTTTAGAAAGAAAGCATCTTTTTAAAAAGAAGGTTAAGCAATAATGCACATTCTTTTTTAGTTAATCACATTTTACATAATGACTTATTATGACTAACAAATTTGTTTCATAATGTTCTGCGTGGAGCCTGTCCTGAGCATAGTCGAAGGGTAACTTGAGCTTTGGTTACGGCATAAAATAAAAAGGTCTGGGAGACCTTTTTAATTTTGAGCGGGTTGGTACGTTGGCAAAGTTGTTCCTACAGTTTCTTAAAAAAATTTATTCTCAAAAGTTACTTCTACAATATTAATGGAACACTCTTTTTACGAAACGACGATAGGAGAGTAGTGGAATGTGTGTGGAATGGTTAATATTATAAATTTCATACATTTACTGCATGACAAAATCTTTACCAAAAATAACATTCAAATCAAGAATTGAATTAGATATAGAAGTGATGACTTTGTCTGAAACGTATGAAAAACTGACAAAGATTGAAGATCACAATCCATTTAAAGCTCATAAAATTCAGTTTTATTTTATTGTCATCTTAACAAAAGGTTCGTATTCTCATTATGTCGATTTTCATTTTTATGATTTAAAAGAAGGTAGTATTTTGTTTATTGCGAAGAATCAAGTGCATCATTTTACACAAAAAATGGAACATGCGAAAGGCTTCTGTATTGTTCTTAATAGTCAGTTTTTTGAACAAAATTATTTCTTATCCAAAAACGTCAATTTAAATCGGTTATATAATTACCATTTAGAATCACCAGT
>JANQTG010000033.1:0-3524 GCA_030731855.1 Cellulophaga sp.
GTAAGCTATGCAAGCGTGGCACCAAAAAAATTTATATAAAAATATAAGTTATGTACAATGGACAATCCGCAGGAAACCAATTTGATCTTTGTAAATTATCAATAGTAGGATCCTCAGAGACGCATAAATATGCAGAATCTTAAAAGTCTAATAGAACTTAAATTAGACCCGGATTTTTATACGTAAGCTCCTAAACCTTTTGGTATGGAGAAGATATAGTCCAACATTAAAAGAAATTTTTATGATTATTGAATTGGTTAGTACCTATTATGATTGGATGCCCCGATAATACTGTAGGTAATACCTACAATGCTAAAAAAGACGATATTAGTATATCCTATTCAAATTTTGGAGATTATATTGCAGGTTTATTTGAAGGCGATGGGCATATATGGATTCCAAAAGAAACACATTCACCTGGTGGTCATAAATACCGCCCAAATATTTGTATTACTTTCCATGAAAAAGAAAGACCTCTAGTAATCCGATTAGTAGAATTTTAGGGTGGTAATATTAGACATAAAAAATAGGACCATACATAGGTATTAACTTTATCATCAAAAACAGATATTAAGAAATTTATAAATCTGATAAATGGTAAATAGAGAACTCCTAAAATTATAACATTAAAAGCTTTAATTAAATGGGTAAATCTAAATTATTTTCCTAATCCTAATTTAGTAATAATAGAAGAACCTTTAAATACTAATTAGGTTTCTAATGCATGGTTATCTGGTTTTATAGATGCAGATGGTAGTTTTGATATTCGTCTTAAACCTGGTCGTGTTAGATTTAGATAGGAACAACGTAAGTGTTATCATGGCAAAAGTTATGAAAAAATAATTAATCAAATTGTTAAAGAATTAAATTAGAATTAGTATATAAGAAATCTAAATAACCCTTAGAAAACTAATTATTATTTAATTGAGACTTCTAAAAAAGCTAATCTGATTTACTTACAACAATATCTATAGGAGTATCCCTTATTTACTAGTAAACATTTTAATTTCTTAGATTGGAATGAGGCCTTAAATAAGCTCTTAGTCAGTAAACATTTAGTAGAACCAGGAAGCCAAAGATTAGAAGCATTAAAATATAATAAGAACAATCGTCGTACTAGCTTTGATTGGGAACATTTGAATAAATTATAATCAGGTTTTTTTTAGCATAAATTGTCCCCCTTAAACTTATAATACATTTAAGGTGCATAAGGTGAATTGCAAGGAAGCCCCACCAGATTCACTGAGGGTAATTTGCAGCGAAGTATAAAACAGACTGTGATGGTGTCAATGCGCATCGCATTGCACATAAAATAGGTTTTATAAACGTTCAACGACTAGTTGTTAAGTACCAGTCTTATAATATACAACATTAGCGCCTTATATTATATTTTTGTAAGCTATACCTTTTAAAGGAGGGAGCTAAGCAAAAGTAATAATGACATAGTCTGAACAAGTTGGTAACAATTTGAGTGTGAGCAAAAGCTCCGATTAACACAATTGAAGGCATTCCCTCGTTTAAACAATATAGGATTCTGGTGTGCGCTGTTGTGGATATATTTGGGTTGTATAATATGGAATAATTTTAGTCCATCTGGGACACAAGGTTTTACGAACTTTGAAGTTAAAGAAATAATTTATACTGGAGTTGTTACTATACTCCATAAATCAAGTAGCTTACCTGATTCTGAAATAGATAGGGGACAAGAGCATGCTACTAAAGGGAAAGACTAGGGAAAAATAGACTCTAATGAACTTTTTCGAGATAGGTTTTCTATGAATGTACTATTATATGTAGATGGGTTTAAACCGAAACCTATAGGTCTATTTAAAAACGCTTATAATATTGATAATTTTGAATCCGACCAGAGTTCAATTTTAGTAACATCAATAACATCATGTCAACAAGACAAATATTGCATTGGTTCTAAGGAAAACATAAGCCAAATAAAATCAACTACAGGATTTCCTAAGGGGAGCAATTCCTATGGAGACGGAGCCTTAATATTAGGAATTAGAAAGTCCGTACTTTTTTCTTCTAAAGTGGGGCAGCGAACTTATTCAATGAAACGTGATGCTGTTTATGATGGTACACCAATTTCATCGAAATTAGAAATATTAAATAATGGTAAATATAAAGGGTTATATAAAATTATATCTAGCGAAGAAATGATTCATCTTTCCTACTCCCAAATTAAATCCAAACAAGGAAATATGACTCCGGGAGTGGATAATATGACTCTCGAAGGGATTTCTGAATCATATATTAAATCTTTAAGCAATAGTTTGAAAGATGAATCTTTCCAGTTTAAACCTGTAAAAAGAACTTTTATTCCTAAAGCAAATGGAAAAATGAGACCGTAGGGAATACCTTCACCCAGAGATAAAATTATTCAACAAGCAATGAAAATTATGCTAGAAATTATCTTTGAGCCAAGTTTTTTAGATTCAAGTCATGGTTTTAGACCTGGCAGAAGTTGTCATAGTGCCTTAAAACAAATTAGTGTCTGGAATGGTTACACTTGGGCCATTGAAGGAGATCTCAAAGGTTTCTTTGATAATGTAGATCATCATATATTAGAAAACTAGTTAAAAAGAAAAATTGAAGACCAACAATTCATGGATCTATATTGGAAACTAGTAAAAGCGGGATACGTACAAGGAAAAATTAAATATGAGTCATTGAAAGGGGTACCAGGGATTATATCTCCTCTTTTATCTAATATATATCTTCATGAACTAGATGTATTTATGGAAAAATTGATTCAGAATAAATCGGACAAGTCCAAATTGATTTCTAAAGTTAATCCGGTTATGGCTAAATATAGTAATAAATTGAATGTAATATTTCAAGAATCAAAATCCTAGGTAACATTAAAAGAAATTCGTAGTTTGAGAATGGAAAGTAACAAAATTCCATCTAGAATTATAATTGGTAACAGAATTAGATATGTTAGATACGCTGATGATTGGAAGGTTGGTATTATTGGTTCAAAACAATTCACTATAGATATCAAGAGTGATATAAAAGTATTTTTGAATTCTAAGAAATTGGAGTTAAGTGAAGAAAAAACCATAATTACTCACTTACGAAGTCAAAGGGCTAAATTTTTGGGTGTATATATCACTATACCTAAACCAATACAGAGTAAAGTTGTTATAAGAAATGGTAACTCCAAGACTGGTACAGTTTATTCTCGAGTAAATAATATAAAAGTTAAATTTCTTTAGCCTACTAAGGAAATAATGAACAAACTTAAAGAAAAAGGTTTTATAAAAAATGACTATGTTTCAAATGGTTCTTTTGTTACCAATGCTATCACTAAATGGATATATTAGGATCATAGAAATATTATCCTTAGATATAATGCAGTAATTAATGGTATATATAATTATTATAAATTTGTTGACAATATAAATCGATTAAATACTATTTTAAATCATATTATGAGACATTCATGTGCAAAAACTCTAGCCAGAAAATTTAATCTGAAAAGTAGAGCTGGAGCATTCAAAGAGTTTGGT
>JANQTG010000033.1:3534-7002 GCA_030731855.1 Cellulophaga sp.
ATTTATCCACCAAAGATTCTATTCCAAAGGGTTTAAAATTTCCGGATAATTTCAGAATTATTCGGTCTAATAACCGATTCAATATAAAAGATAATGATCCTAAATTGTTCAATTAATTTTATTGGTCCTTTATTACACTCTTTTCTAATTTTTGCGTATCTTTTATTTGTTATAGTAAAGACGAGATTGAAATGCATTATGAAAAACACCTAAAAAATACCAATTTTTAATAAGATGGTTTCACTAAACTTAAGTCTCAACTTCAAAGATAACAAATTCCCGTTTGTAGAAAATGTCATAATAAAATACATAAAGGTCTATATCATGGAATGGCACTTAAAGATTTAAAAATCTCCTAAATAATTACAATCCTTTATTCTAACATTAAGTTCGGGGAGAGCCGTATGCGGGGAAACTTGCACGTACGGTTCGGTGGGAGGTTTCTTATTTCCCTTGTGGGGTAGGTTATCGACCCAACTATTACCACCATCATTAATATTATTAGTGACTGGTTTATTTAGTGGGGGAGCGGGCAATATAAATGTGCCCGCCTAAAATAGATTATTATACTGGAAATTAATCTCAATCAGTAGCCAAAAAAGAAGAAAATTGGTTCAGAGACTTAATAATATAAATAAACAACAATTCATTTAAGATAAAGTCCATACATAAACATTCATTCATTTATATTTGACAGAATTATAGTTATTTAGTTAGCCTATTTTCAATTCCAGTAAAGATTTTAATCAAGCATCAGGAGATGACAAAAATCAATTAGGTTATTATTAGGCAGGTTTAATTGAAGGTGATGGAACATTTATAATACCTAAAGTAAAACGTAATAGCAATGGTAAATTACAATATCCTTCCATAAAAATAGTTTTTGCTGAAAAAGATAGACCATTAGCTGTTAAAATTAAGGAAGTTTTAGGAGGTGGACAAATTATTAAACCAAAAGGTAATTATGTAATTTTGGCTATTCAAGATTTGAAAACTTAGAAAGCAAAGGGTAGTCTATTAAATGGAAAAAAGATGACACCTAAAGTTTATCAACTTCATAAATTTAAGGATTTTTTAGGTTTAGAACTACCTTATAAAGAAGCTAATTAGGCTTGTTCTTTAGGTAGTAATGCTTGGTTAGCAGGTTTTATTGATGCGGATGGTAATTTTACAGTAACATATGAGAATAATAAAAAGAAGAGGGACATGTTGTAAAAACTAAAACCTATATGCGTATTACTCAAGCTACTTTAAATACAGTTAATAAATAGGATAATTATGATTATAAGTATAAAATTAACACTTTTTTAAATTTAAATAATATGGGTTCCTCTATTCGTACAAGATCAGATCAAAGGGTCTTTAAAACTTATGAAATTAGAGCTGGAAACGCTATATCTTGTAATATTTTAATAGAATATTTTAGTAATTCTCCTTTGTTCTCTAGTAAATATCTTGATTATTTAGATTGGTTAGAAGCATATAAATTAAAAGGGGTTATAAAGGATAGTGATAAAAAAACTAATTTAATTACTAATCATAAAAATAATATGAATACCAAACGCATTAATTTCAATTGGGATCATTTAAATAAATTTTATAAATTCAGAGATTGATCAATAGATTAGCCAATCTTATAAACAATTGTCAACATAATTTTGTGTAATTTTTTTAACACGTTTATGTATTTTACGACAGGATGGACTGTGAAAATAGGCAGTCCTTTAAACTTAAATCGATGCGATGATTTCCTCAATTCGGAAAAAGATACTCATAATTTATATTTGGACAACATATTTGTTTATTAGACAAATTTAATGATCCAATTATTTAACCACAAATGTAGGAATTATAGTAAAAATTCTTTTAACACGGGGATAAATTGCCTGATAAAAATAAATTTTATCATCAAAGACTTAAAATTAAGAATAAATAAAAATTTTTCAACCAAAATCACTCATATCTCTAGTGATTGGTTTTATGAATGGTTAGTAGGATTTACTGATGGAGATGGTACATTTACCATAGATAGACAGAAAAATGGAACTAAATGGGGTTTAGTCTATAAAGTTTCCCAAAAAAATCATAATCCTAAAATCTTATATTTTATTAAAAAAAGATTAGGTTGTGGTCATGTTAGTGAACCTGCTGATGGTACATGGTATTTTAGAATTAGAGATAGGGATCAGATAGCTACAATTTAATTTCCTATATTGGATAAATTCCCCTTAGTTACAGTAAAATATTTTGATTATAATTTAATAAAAAAAGCTTATTTAATTTTAGAAGATGGCTCTTTAGACAAAATAACTCGTAATAAATTAAAGCAAGAAATTTATGATTCATTATTAAAAGGTCCTGATACTGATTATTTATCACCCGTTTGGGATAACCCTCATTTTTTAATCTCTAAACCTTGGGTAACAGGTTTTTGGGAAGCCGAAGGATCCTATTATATTGTTAAAAAAGAATACGGCAGATTTTGTCATGGATTTGGAATCACACAAAAATAGGATGTCAAAATTCTAGATCAATTATGTAAAATTTTCCATAGTTCTTCTAAAGTCAAATATAATAGGAAAGGATTTTATTCTTTTGATTCTACTGGACATCGCACAAATTTAAATATTGTTAATTATTTTTTACCTAATTCTTTTATTGGTATTAAATCTTTACAATTTACATTGTGGCGTCGTACACTTAAATTTAGAGGGCAATTAATAAAGTTAGACAGAGTTCAACAACTTTTAAGAAATTTAATTAAATGACCCTTTTAGTTGTTTAATTGCTTTATAGACACATCGTTACCGCATCATAAAATTAGAAAAATTATATTTATTAAGGTATAGTCTTTATGCTCTGAGCATAGTATTATGATAATCTAATTTGATGAGATAATATATTAAAAAGCTATCCTCCTTTATCTGATTCACCATTTCATTTATCAACGGCAGTAGACTTAAGTATATTAAGTTTACATATTGCTGGTGTTTCTTCTTTATAGGGCGCAATTAATTTAATTGTTACTATTATTAATATTAGATCTATCGGGTTAACCTTCGAAAGATTATCACTGTTTGTCTGGTCTGTGTTTATCACCGCATGGCTTTTAGTGTTATCTCTTCCTGTCCTAGCAGGTGCAATAACATTATTATTATTTGACCGTAATTTAAACACATCGTTTTATGATGCTCAAGGCGGCGGTGACCCCATCTAGTTTCAACATTAGTTTTGGTTTTTTGGTCATCCTGAAGTTTATATTTTAATCTTGCCCGGATTTGGTATTATTTCTCATATAATTTCTAGATTCAGTTAGAAAGCTATTTTTGGTCAAACTGGGCCCTTAAAGGATTTTTCATCTTTTTCGCAATACACTATATGCAAGAAATTAGCTTTAACAATATTAATTGTTATAATTATTTATACTACTAATTTATATAGTTCGTTATTAGTAAAAATGTATAAATA
>JANQTG010000034.1:0-5269 GCA_030731855.1 Cellulophaga sp.
CATGCAAAAAAGTAACGCTAAAAATAAATTTACTTTACGAATTATATTAAGTTATGCTATTTTAGGTGGCCTAGCGCTTATTGCGGGTATTTTTATACTTTCTGAAGTTAAAACCTACTTAGCAAACGATACGGTTAATGAAAACGATATAAAATTTCTAAAAACAAGTGTATTATTAACACAATTGTACGAAGCAGAAAGTTTATCAAAACTAGCATTACAGTCTAAAACTAGAGAAAACTTTAGGGCATATGCCGATAAAATTAACGAAGTTTCTGCTGAAATCGACACCTTAAAATCTGGTATTTCAAGTGCTTATCAATTAAAATTATTAGATAGCGTTCAACAGCTTTTAGTACAAAAAAGGGCTAATAATGAAGAATTAAGACGCATAAAACTAAATAATCAAAACAACAGCTCTTTAGACAGTGCTTTAGATAAATTTAATTCGATGGAGCTGTCTTTAGGAAGTATCACCGCAAAAGCTATTGTGCCAAATATTGATGAATTATCCCCTGAAGCAAAAATTGCTATTGAAAAATTAGTAGTGGTACTTAATGAAAACATTCCGAAAGAAAATAAAGGTGATTATTCTACTGCAAAAATAGATTCAATTATCGCAGCTTCTAAAAAGTTATTAAGCGAAGCAAAAAATAAGGATGCATTTGTAAAAAAATCATTGGCGAAAACGGAATTAGAAATTTATAAAAACGATTTAGAACTTTCTCAACAATTAAGGAGCATCATCAACGCTTTTGAGCAAGAAATTATTCAAACTACGGTTACTGTAAACCAACAAAAACAAGCTGTTTTAACCAGAAGTATCCGATTAGCAGGTATTGCAGCATTACTAGGTATTTTAGTTGTAGGTTTTTTTACTTTTTTAATTACCCGCGATTACTGGCGCGTACAAACCTATCGACAGCATTTAGAAGAAGAAAAAAAGTTTTCAGAATCGCTTTTAAAGAGTAGAGAGCAATTAATTTCTACTGTAAGTCACGATTTAAGAACTCCGTTACACACTATTACGGGCTATACCGAGCTATTAGAAAATACCTCGCTGCGTGGCAAGCAAAACGAGTATCTAAAAAATATAAATTCGGCAGCACAATACATAACTAACTTGGTTAACGATTTACTCGATTACTCTAAACTCGAAGCTGGTAAATTAAAGACAGAAGCCATACCCTTTATTTTGCATGATGTAATTACCGAAACGGCTTTGAATTTAAAAGAAATAAACGCTAAAAAATCGATTAAACTAAGTTTAGAAATAGCAGAAGATTTACACCAAACGCTTATTGGTGATCCTTTTAGAATACGGCAGATAGTTACTAATTTAATTAGTAATGCCTATAAATTTACCGAAAATGGCACTATCAAAATAGTAGTAAGTCTCAAAAATCTGAATATTGAAAAATGTATCGCAACGATTCATGTTATTGATTCCGGAATTGGAATTGCGAAAGAAAAACAAGCGCTTATTTTTAAAGAGTTTACCCAAGCAGAAGATACCACTGAAAAAAAATATGGCGGTTACGGTTTGGGCTTAACTATTTCGAAAAAATTGGCGTCACTTTTGGGCGGAAATTTACAGCTAAAAAGTGAGTTAGGCAAAGGGAGTGAATTTAGCTTAATCATTCCTTTAGAATATGCCGAAAACGAGTTAAAAAATCAACAAAAACAATTAATACAGCCCATTCAAAATAAATTAGCGCTGCTAATTTTAGATGATGATAGTAGCATGTTGGGTCTTCTAAAAGAAGTTTGTAATACCCTAGGTATTATAGCACATACTTTTTCTAATTTTGATGAAATATTAGCCAGTAAAAGCCTAAAATACGATGCAGTTTTAACCGATATACAAATGCCGAAAATGGATGGTTTTGAAGTTTTACAGCAGTTTAAAAACGGATGTATATCGCACTACACAAATCAACCTGTCATAGCTATGACCGGTAGAAAAGATTTAGAAAAAAGTAGTTATCTAGAAGCTGGTTTTATTGAATTGCTACAAAAACCATTTTCAAAAACAACTTTAATAAACCAGTTAGCTATTTTATTTCCAGAAAAGTTCCAGTTAGTAGCAGTTGATACTTCCAAAAGTGATCTTAAAAACAGCGGTCGATTATATGGTTTAGACATCTTAATATCATTTTTAGGGAATAATAATGAAGGGATTCAGGAAGTGGTTCAAACTTTTTTAAAAGAAACTACTAAAAATAGTAGGTTATTAAATGAAGCAATACATTTACAGGATATTGAGCAGTTAAATGCTGTAGCACACCGAATGTTACCCATGTTTCGGCAATTAGAAGCTCAAAAAGTAATTGCTATTTTAGCGCAATTAGAAACCCTTGATGTTGATGAACTACCGCAAACAGAGCTAAAAAACTTATTTGCCAAATTAAATATTGCTATTGATGCATTCACAAGAGCACTAAAAAAGGATCCTATTATAGCTCCAATTTATAATGACTAATTTTATTGTACAGCGTTTTTCTTGTTATTTGTAACAACTCAGCTGCTTTTGTCTTATTAAAATTGGTTTCTTTTAATGCGCGAATAATTCTTTCTTTCTCGTAAGTCCCTTTCGCGAAGTAATTAATTTCTTGATTTTTTGGCACAACTAAAAGTTCTTTAGGCAATACCTCTACTTGAATATATTTCGTTTCGCTTAATAGCACCGAGCGTTTTATGACATTTTGAAGCTCTCTTAAATTTCCTGGCCAGTGATAGGCTTTAAATGCTTGCATAACTTCATCTGAAAAAGCTACAACCTCTTTATTTAAGGCAGTATTTGCTTTGTCTAGAAAAAAGTCTGCAAACAATACTAAATCTTCAAGCCTCTCTTTAAGCGATGGTATTTCGATTGAAAATTCATTAATTCGGTGGTACAAATCTTCCCTAAAATTTCCATTCTCGACCGCTTCTTTTAAATCTTCGTTAGTGGCGGTTACAATCCTAACATCTACATCAATTTCTTTAGTGCTACCTACTCTTTTTATCTTTCGCTCTTGAAGCGCTCGTAACAACTGAATTTGATTTCCATACGATAAATTGCCGATTTCATCTAAAAATAAGGTTCCGCCATTTGCAGCTTCAAAATGACCTTTTTTATCTTCAATTGCCCCTGTAAAACTTCCTTTTATATGTCCAAAAAATTCACTTGTAGCAAGTTCTTTAGGGATGGCACCACAATCTACCGCAACAAAATTAAAACCGCTTCTTTTACTGGTATTGTGAATGGCTTTTGCAGTCACCTCTTTACCCGTGCCACTCTCGCCCGTAATTAAAATAGACATATTGGTGGGAGCTACCAAACGAATGTAGTCTTGAAGCTTTTTTGAGACTTCACTATTACCCGAAATACTATTTGTGTTTTTTGAAGAAGAATCTGAGAGGTGTAAACTCTTTTCTTTTTTTACTTGTATTTCTGTTTTTTGCTCCAAAGCCTTATTGATAATCAATAGAATTTCATCAGGAGTAAAGGGTTTTGAAATATAGTCGAATGCCCCTTTTTTCATAGCTTTAACAGCAGTAGAAACCTCGGCATAACCTGTCATCAAAATAATAGGCACCTTAAAGTTAATCTTCTTTAGGTCTGACAGTAATTGTATTCCGTCATAATTTGGCAAACGTAGATCTGTAATAACCACATCAAAAGCTGCTGCTGAAAATTGCTTTTTGCCGTCTTCTGCATTAAAACTCAAACGTACTTCAAATTCTTTCTTAGTTAAGAATTTCTGTAACATTTGACCAAAAGCAGCATCATCTTCAATTATTAAAATTTTCGGCATACAATAGGTGTTCTTGTATATACCTACGTAGAATATCTATTTTAAGACTGCTTACTAGTTTTAAAGTTATCTTAAAACTAAGAAAGGAGCTGCAAAAAAATGCAACTCCTTTCAACCAAACCAACTTGATACAAACCAAAACTGGAATAAAGATTTTATAGCTCAATCCAATTACCATCTTCATCAGCATAAAGTGTACCTGTAGTACCGTCTTCTAAAGAAACCTCTAATTTGTATTGCATTTTATCGTTTACTGATGCTTTATCGATTTTTGCTGTAGGATAGCTTTTTGTTAGTGCAGCGGTTACTGTTTCTGGTAATTTATCTATTTCGATAGCCTCAAAACCATCTTGTGCAACTTCCATGATTTCTGTTGCTGCCATGGCTGTTTCACTTTCTTGCCCAAATGCTGTTAAACCTACTAATGTAAATACGGATACTAGAATTAATTTTTTCATGATATTTATTTTTAATTATTAAACTTGTTAGGTATATAGAAATAATAGTACCAAAATTGTAATAACTTATAAATATATGATTTTTAGTATTTTATGAATTACAACTTAGTTATGAACTGTGTAAAAGTGTGTTTTAGAAATAAACACTTGTGTAGTTTGTATACAGTTTTAAAGATTTTTAGAATTTGTGTTTAATGACTACCCTTTCTTAAATCCAATTTCTAATACCGTTTCGATATCTTTTTCAGAAACGGCAATAATTATCCGATGACCAGTCTTACAAAAACATGCGTTACAAAGCTGCTCTAGTGAAGGTATAAATTCGATTTTAAGGTCCAAAACGATTATATTTAGGTCTTGTAGATATTCTTTTACAAGCTCAGAAGTTTCCTTGTTGTTATTTTCGTCAGCGTTCCAAGGATCAGCGCAACCAGCTTAGTCCCAATAATATAAGTTTTGATTTGTTTCTTTGTCACAGGCTGAAGTAAAAAGTACTATTAAAAAAAATAGTGAAGAATATTTTAATGGTATTTTTTAAGGTGTTAGGCTCTATAGAACAGATGCTACAATACCTAAAGGTTGAGTTATAAACGTTATATAATGGCAGTATCACAAAACAAAAAAGGCTGCCGAAGCAACCTTTTTCTACCAAACTAAACTAACTAAATCTACTAACTAAAATTTCGATATTATAATTCTAGCCAATTACCTTCCGCATCAGCGTAAAGCACTAGCTCTTCTTCACCATTGGTTACTTCTAATTTGTATTGCACTTCGCCATTTACATAAGCTTTGCTAATTATGGCTTCTGGGAAATCTTTGGCTAAAGCCATAGTTACCGCTTCTGGTAAAGCATCGGATTCAATTTCTGTAAAATCTTGGATAAATATACTTTCCATAATTCCGTCATGGAAAATCGGAGTTATTTCTGTTGCTGTAACTGATCCTAAACTCCCTAATACTAATGCTGTTGCAAATACTACATTTTTCATTTTTTTCAATTTTTAATTC
>JANQTG010000034.1:5369-6906 GCA_030731855.1 Cellulophaga sp.
TAATACTCCCATATCGCTGCCGTAAATTCTTATTAAATATTTAACAAGTCGGATTCTAAATTTTTATTAACTTAGATTTTAACTTATAGGTTTCATTTTTTAAACCATTTGATGGTCATAGATTATTTAAAGACTGGTAACGATAGGCTAAATAAGTTGAAGGTATTTTAACCATCATCTTTTTTTTGTTTTCAATGCTTGTTGTAATTCTTAAATTGCTTTTTATGAAATCAGTCCATCTTTTAATGTTAGGAATTTCTCTGTTAACGGGTGTCTTAGGTTTTGCCCAAGACATCACTCCACTTCAAAATATAGATGTTCAACTTTTTCGTTATTCCGAAAACAGAAGTCCCGAGAAAACCTATATCCACACCGATAAAGATGTTTATCTGATCGGAGAAACTATTTGGTATAAAACCTATCTTGTAGATGGTATTAGCCACAGCATAAGCGATAAGAGCAAGGTGGTTTATGTAGAACTCGTTAGTGCTTTGGATAGTGTACTGGTAAAACAAAAACTTTTAAATGAAAATTTTGGAGTAGCAGGAAATATAGAATTAAACGAAGCCTTAGAACCCGGAGACTATACCCTTAGGGCCTATACCAAATACATGCTCAATGAAAAAGAACCTGTGATTTTTTCTAAGCAAATTACCATTTGGAGGCCCAACAATGATAATAACCAAACTCCTAAGAAAGTAAAAGAAGATGAAGCGGAAGTTTATAATGTATTGCAAAACGATTTGGTCTTCGATTTTTATCCTGAAGGTGGCAATCTTGTTTATGGCATACAAAATACCATGGGAATTAAAGTTACAGATACCCAAGGAAATGAAATTGCAACTTCTGGAAAAATTATTGATCAAAACAATACCTTAATCAAGGACTTTGAAACACACGAATTTGGCCTGGGAAAATTTAGTTATTTACCCGAAATAGGAAGCTCCTATTATGCAAGTGTTAATGTTAACGGTCAAGAAAAAAAGTTTGCGCTGCCAATTCCAGAGAAAGAAGGCTATGTGCTTAATGTAGTACAGAATACAGAACAAATTACCATAAAGGTAACTAGCAATATAGCAGACGCACTCAAAGGAGCATTGCTCATCGGGCATATGAGAGGGCGTGTTTTTTTGCAGCATACTAAAGAATTTCATGAGCCAAGCTATTTGGTGAGAATTCCTATTGAAGAGGTTGCAGATGGGGTAGCCCATTTTACCCTTTTTACCGCTAACGGAGAACCTGTTTGCGAGCGTTTGGTGTTTATTGATCATCCCGATAATGACAATTTATTGAATATAACAACTGCATGGCCAGTTTATAATAAAAGACAAAAGGTTGACGTTGAACTTGGCTTGGAAAGTATGGCAGGGGAGGCACTTGTGGGTAGCTTTTCGGCGGCAGTTATATCTGAGGCGGGCTTAAACAACACTTTTAGCAATATTGAAAGCTGGTTGCTTTTAAATTCTGATGTGGGCGGTACCATTGATAACGCTAGTTTCTTTTTTGAAGAAGCCTCCATTAAAAAGCGATTTTTGCT
>JANQTG010000035.1 GCA_030731855.1 Cellulophaga sp.
GGACCGCCGCGTCTTATTTCTTCACTGGTATAGGCCTCAAACTTTTTAAAGTTCTCACGGAATGCGTTTGATAATTTAAAGGCTGTGGTGTAATACTTTTCATCATCATTCCAAGTGGCTCTCGGGCTTAAAACTTCCGTTGGCACTCCAGGGCACTCTCTTGGTTGTGCTACCCCAAAAACAGAATGAATACTGTAGGTATCGTAAGAATAGGGTCCTAAATCACCATTTAAAACTGCGGTAATCATAGCACGAGTGTACTTTAATTTCATACGTGTACCAATACCGTAAGGACCGCCTGTCCAACCCGTATTAATTAGCCAGACATTAACGCCTGCTTCTTGCATTTTTTTACTTAACATTTCAGCATATTTTGCTGGGTGCAATGGCATAAATGGCGCTCCAAAACAGGCTGAAAAGTTAGGAGTTGGTTCTACAACACCTGCTTCTGTACCTGCCACTTTCGCCGTATAACCAGACATAAAATGATATGCTGCTTGGCTTGGTGTTAATTTTGAAATTGGTGGTATAACTCCAAAAGCATCTGCCGTTAAGAAAAATATATTTTTAGGATTTTTACCGATAGACGGTTCCTGAATATTATCAATATTATAAATAGGGTAACTAACTCTCGTATTTTGAGTTTTGGAAACGTCTTCAAAATCAACTACTCCTTGCGAATTCATCACCACATTTTCTAGCAAAGCACTTTTTTTAATGGCTCCGTAAATTTCAGGTTCATTTTCTGCGGAGAGGTTAATTACTTTGGCATAACAACCACCTTCAAAATTAAAAACAGTGTTTTCACTTGTCCAACCATGTTCGTCATCTCCAATTAATTTTCTGTTAGGATCTGCGGATAGCGTTGTTTTTCCCGTACCAGACAATCCAAAGAAAATAGCGGTATCCCCATCTTTGCCAACATTTGCAGAGCAATGCATTGGTAAGGTATTTTTATAAACCGGTAAAATAAAGTTTAAAGCGGAAAAAATACCTTTCTTAATTTCTCCTGTATATCCTGTACCACCAATTAAGGCAATTTTTTTTGAGAAGTTTAATATCGCAAAATTATGCTGGCGTGTACCATCTACTTTTGCATCTGCCATAAAACCAGGTGCGTTAATCACAGTCCATTCTGGATCAAAACCAACCAACTCTTCGTCGGTAGGTCTTAAAAACATGTTATAAGCAAACATATTAGACCACGGGTATTCGTTAATTACACGAATATTTAATTTATAAGCAGGGTCGGCGCATGCATAACAATCTCGAACAAAAATTTCTTTAGCATTCAGATAACTAATCACTTTATCATAAAGTGCATCAAATGCTTTTGATTCAAACGGAATATTAATATTGCCCCACCATACTTTGTCTTCGGTTATTTCGTCTTTTACAATAAAGCGATCCATGGGAGATCTTCCTGTAAATTCTCCAGTATCGATAGCTAAAGCTCCAGAAGAAGCTTCCTTCCCCATACCCTTTTCTATTGTAATTCGGTGTAGCTCATTAGGTGCTAATTGATAGTGAATAGTATCAGAATTAATACCATAATCAGATAACGAAATCGTTTTCGCGACTTTACTCATATGTTTGTAGTTATGTTAGTTTTAATGCTTCAAAATTATTAAATTTATAATTCAAACCCTATATTTTTCGTTAATATCTATTTAAAATCTTTTAAACAGCGGATTCCTAATAAAATCCAACCCGAAATTAAAAAAAGTCCGCCGATTGGTGTGATAAATGCTATAGTCTTAAAATCGAAACTGGTTAAAGAATTTGTGGCTAAACCATAAATAGAAAATGAAAAGAAAATGATTCCTAAAACAATGAACCAAAATAGTATTTTTTTACTTTTTTCTGGAATTTTAGTCAGTCCGCCTACTATTAATAAAAGTAATGCATGATACATTTGGTACGTAACGCCTGTTTTAAAAGTTTCTATAGCATCAACTTCTAATAGGTTTTTTAACCCATGCGATGCAAAAGCTCCTAAAACAACTGCCAAAACTCCAAAGAAAATTCCTGTACTAAAAATTGTTTTGTTCATAACTAAAATGATTGTTATTTTTACAAATATAACAATTGTTGTTTTTTTAAATTTAACATAAAGATACAAAACTATGTCACGAAATATACTAATTATTGGTGCCGGAAAATCGACTTCCTACCTTTTAGATTATTTTTTTGAGAAAGCAGAAGAAGAACAATTACATATCTTTATTGCCGATGCTAACGTAGAGGGCATATCCGAAAAATTTAAACAAAGTACCTATTTTGAAGTAGTTGAACTAGATATTTTTAATCTCGAAGAACGACAAAAATTAGTACAGAAAGCAACTATTGTTATTTCGATGTTACCCGCGAGTTTACATAGTATTGTAGCAAAGGATTGTATCGAATTCAGCAAACATTTAGTGACTGCTTCGTATGTAAGTGATGAAATTCAATTATTAGATCAACAAGCAAAAGATAAAGGCTTAGTTTTTATGAATGAAATTGGTCTTGACCCTGGTGTTGACCATATGAGTGCCATGAAAATTATAGATAGTATTAAGGCTAAAGGCGGGAAAATGATTTTATTTGAATCTTTTTGCGGCGGTTTAGTAGCTCCTGAAAGTGATACTAATTTATGGAATTACAAATTTACTTGGAACCCCAGAAACGTAGTTGTTGCCGGCCAAGGTGGTACGGCTAAGTTCATACAAGAAGGCACCTATAAATACATTCCCTATCATAAATTATTTAGAAGAACAGAATTTGTTACTATCGACGGTTTCGGAAAATTTGAAGTTTATGCCAATCGTGATTCTTTAAAATATAGAGAGGCTTACGGATTATCAAATGTTTTAACCTTATACCGTGGTACCATGCGCCGTGTTGGGTTTTCGAAAGCTTGGAATATGTTTGTTCAATTAGGGCTCACAGATGATAATTATACCATAGAAAATTCTGAAGGTATGAGCTACCGCGAGTTCATAAATCTATTTTTACCTTACTCACCGACGGATAGTGTTGAATTAAAATTACGCTATTATCTTAAAATTGATCAAGATGATGTCATGTGGGAAAAACTTCTTGAATTAAATATATTTAATGCCGACAAAAAAATAGCCTTAAAAAACGCTACTCCGGCTCAGATTCTACAAAAAATATTAGAAGATAGTTGGACATTAGCTCAAGACGATAAAGATATGATTGTGATGTATCATAAGTTTGGCTACGAGCTTAATGGTGAAAAGAAGCAAATAGATTCTCACATGGTCGTCATAGGTGAAAACAGAACGCATACTGCCATGGCAAAAACTGTAGGGCTGCCAGTAGCCATTGCAACTTTATTGATTTTAAATAAAAAGATAACTACTCCTGGTGTTCAAATTCCACTACACAAAGAAGTATATGAACCTATACTTGATGAATTAACCAACTATGGAATCATATTCAAAGAACTAGATGTTCCCTATTTAGGCTACAATCCAGAATCTGTTGCTGGTTAACTTTTAGAATCATTTTAGAGCTTATACTTTCTAATTGAAACAAATTGGGTATATTTAGTATAATTTTTTATAAATTTATAGTTTATGAATGTCATATCGAATGATTGAATTTTTAATATTTAATAAAAATTAATCGTATAAAGAACCTTTTAAACCCAAAAAGTTCTCGATACCTGCCCGACCGGCAGGCGGGAAAAACCACTTTCAGGGTTTCACTCGAACTGACATTTTCTTATCTATAAAAAAGATAAACAACAGAAAAACTAAACTCTTTAAATGAAATCTACTAAAGAAAATGTAAAGATTGATGGTATTGATAAAAAAATACTGCGCTTTTTAATGTCTGATGCACGTAAACCTGTTTTAGAAATAGCCCGAAATATAGGTATTTCTGGCGCTGCCATACATCAACGTCTTAGAAAATTAGAAAATTCTGGCTTAATTGTGGGCTCAAAATTTATTGTAAACCCCAAGGCTTTAGGCTATTCTACCATGGCCTATGTAGGTATTTATTTAGACAAAGCTATGAGCAATCCGCTTGCCGTAAAAGAATTAGAGAAAATTCCTGAAGTACTAGAATGCCACTATACCACGGGAAACTGGTCTATTTTAATAAAAGTATTATGTAGAGATAACGAGCATTTAATGCAAGTTTTAAACAATAATATTCAACAAATTGGTGGCGTATCGCGAACAGAAACCTTTATATCACTTGATCAACAAATAGAACGACAGATTACTATTTAGGCTTTAAAAAACAATTTCAAATTTTGATTTTCATTGTCCTATAAAAAAAGAAAAGCTCCTAACATAGGAGCTCTTCTTTTTTAAATATATTTTAGATATTAATTTCTTAATCTCTACTACCGCCAAATACTTGAAGCGCCCAATAGGCCAAAGTAGCTAAGGAACCAATAGCGGCTACTAAATAAGTTCTTGCTGCCCATTTCAGCGCATCTTCTGATCCTTTGTATTCTTCTGGGGTTACAATGTTTTTAGATTTTAACCAAGCTAATGCTCTATTGCTGGCATCATACTCAACAGGTAAGGTTATAAAACTAAAAAGTGTTGCCATACCCATCATCACTAATCCGGCAACGGCCACATAATAGCCTAAACCAACACCAGCTGCAGCTCCTAACATAAGTCCTCCAAAAACTACCCACATAGACATACTAGAGGTAATACTAACTATAGGCACTAATTTAGACCGTAGTGTTAACCACTCATAAGCCTGTGCATGCTGAACAGCGTGACCAACTTCGTGTGCTGCAACCGCCGCTGCGGAAGCATTTCTTTGATTATACACACCTTCACTTAAATTTACCGTTTTATTGGTAGGATTGTAATGATCGGTTAACATTCCAGGGGTCGAGATTACTTGTACATCTCTAATACCATGATCTGACAACATTTTTTCTGCGATTTCAGCGCCACTCATGCCATTTCTTAAATGAACTTGAGAATAATGTTTAAACTTACTCTTTAATTTATTACTAACCAACCAACTAACTAGGGCGATTCCCCCTATTAATATCCAATATGTCATCATAATTTTATCATTTTAAAAAATTAAATATAGTAAAGATTTTCAATTCTTTTACTATCACTCAATAATGTATAAACAAAAATCCCGCCAAATTTTCCAATTAAAAAAAATGGAAAATTTGTCAGGATTTTAAACGATACCTAAGATTAAAGTTATGTTTTTATGAAACCCAATCAAAGGCTTCTATAATTTCTTTATAAATAACTTCTCCTTCAGATATATTTAAACCTTTTTGAAGTCCTGGATCAGAGGCTAAAGCCTTTTTCCAACCCATATTGGCTATTTTTATAGCGTAAGCCGTAGTTACGTTTGTCAACGCTAAAGTTGATGTATATGGCACTGCTCCTGGCATGTTCGCTACAGAATAATGTACTACTTCATCAATTATATAAATAGGATCTTCGTGAGTTGTAGGTCTTGTAGTTTCTACACAACCCCCTTGGTCTACAGCAACATCGACAATAACTGCTCCCGATTTCATGGTTTTAAGCATATCGCGAGTAATTAAATTTGGAGCCTTTTTACCTTTTAACAAAACACCACCGATAATTAAATCGTGCGTTTGTACGTGTGCTCTAATATTATACTCGTTAGAAAATTCGGTTACACAATTTGCCGGTAATACATCATTTGCATAGCGCAAACGTTTCATATCAATATCTAAAATAGTTACCTGAGCACCTAAACCTGCTGCCATTTTAGCCGCTTGCATACCCACTACTCCTGCACCTAAAATTAATACTTTACCTGGAGAAACTCCTGGAACGCCACCTAATAAAAGTCCGCGACCTTTAACTGGTTTTTCTAAATATTTTGCACCTTGCTGAATAGACATTCTTCCTGCCACTTCAGACATTGGCGTTAATAAAGGTAAACCACCGTCTCTGTCTTCAACCGTTTCATAAGCGATACAAATAGAACCGCTTTCTATCATTGCTTTTGTTAAAGGCTCGCTTGATGCGAAGTGAAAATAAGTAAAGACAATTTGTCCTTTTTTAATTAAACCATATTCACTCGCAATCGGTTCTTTAACCTTTACAATCATCTCAGCGATAGCATATACTTCTTCAATAGTGGCTAAAATTGTAGCGCCAGCTTCTTTATAAGCTTCATCTAAAAAGCCGCTATTATCACCTGCGGTAGATTGAACGTATACTTGATGGTTGTTTTTAATTAATTCATAAACACCACCCGGAGTCATACCAACACGACTCTCATTGTTTTTAATTTCTTTAGGAATACCTACTATCATAGCTTAATAAGTTGTTATTTTCTTTAAAACTAAACGCAATTTTGAAGAAAAAATTTGATTACTGAAATCACAAACAAGCATTAAAATGTTTCTCTCGCCTGTGTTGGTTTTAATTATATTTAATCACATCAAAATTGGTGCAAATAGTTATAATAAAAAAACAAAAAGCATGAAAATTGTTAGGGTTTGCATAAAAATTAAGCTTTTAACACTAAGCGTCTAATTTACTGAGCAGAATCTTTAAAAAGCTTGATTTTTCTTTAGGTTTTCTTGCAAAAAGATAAATTTTTAGTGTTTTCAAATGGATTTATAGATTATTCGATATTTGGACTATAACCTTGTTTTTTCTTAAAATGAATCGTTAGTACTAAACGCCAGCTGGAAAGGCAAGTTTGGCAAATTATCGCGAATACTTTGGACTATTCCAGAGAATATAGCATACCATAGTTGAAAAAACTTAGTATTTCTCATTTCGTATTTCGTAATTTTTTTGTCTTAACACTTTGGTTAAAATTTGAATACTAAGTCTCTGCAAAGCTCATTTTTTTTTGTGAAGCTTCGTGTCATAACTCAGACAGAATTTGTTTCGCAGAGTTACACGG
>JANQTG010000036.1 GCA_030731855.1 Cellulophaga sp.
GTTAATACCACATTAGCACCTAAAACAGCTTCGGTCTCAACCCTAACACCTTCAACAACTATACATCTAGACCCTATAAAAACATTATCTTCAATAATAACAGGGGCGGCTTGCAAAGGCTCTAAAACTCCACCAATACCAACGCCACCACTTAAGTGTACATTTTTACCAATCTGTGCACAACTGCCTACTGTCGCCCAAGTATCAACCATAGTACCTTCATCAACATAGGCCCCTATATTTACATAACTCGGCATTAAAATAGTACCCGCAGAAATATAAGCCCCATGTCTCGCAATGGCACCTGGCACTATACGGATTCCCTTTTCTTTATAGCCTCTTTTTAAAGGCATTTTATCATGGTATTCAAAAATACCGGCTTCTAAAGTTTCCATTTTTTGAATAGGGAAATAAAGCACAACAGCTTTTTTTACCCATTCGTTAATTTGCCAACCATTGGCAGTGGGTTCAGCACATCGTAGTTTTCCGTCGTCTAATAAGGTAATTACAGCGCGGATGGCTTCTTGTGTTTTTGTTTCTTTTAGTAAATCTCGGTTGTCCCAAGCCTTTTCTATTTGTTCTCTTAATTCAGTCATTTTTTAGCTAATAATTTTTGATTTGTACAAAATGGCACAACAAGCTGCTACGAGTTTGTAGATCAGATGCTATGGTCATTTTTTAATTAACTGCCTTTTAAGGGCGTTCAAATATACTACCTAGCCACTAATAAAATAGCACATAGTTACAGTTATAACAATTTATGTTTTATTTTTGCAAAAAAAATTAATGGGTAGGATTATTGCGATAGATTTTGGAAAAGTGCGAACAGGAATAGCCATTACGGATGAATTGCAAATAATAGCTTCTGGCTTAACTACGGTGGCTACCAAAGAATTAATTGCTTTTTTAAAAAACTATTTAGACAAAGAAAACGTAGATAAGATAGTTGTTGGGGAACCAAAACAAATGAATAATGAGGCCTCAGAATCAGAGGCTTTGATTATTCCTTTTTTAGCGAAGTTAACATCAACATTTCCAAAAATACCTATTGAGCGTCAAGATGAAAGATTTACCTCTAAAATGGCTTTCCAGACGATGATTGATAGTGGTTTAAAGAAAAAACAACGACAAAATAAAGCCTTGGTCGACGAGATTAGTGCAACGATTATATTGCAAGCATATTTAAACAGAAATTAGAAAAAAATGATTTTACCAATTATAGCCTACGGAGATCCAGTATTGCGGAAAGTAGGAAATAACATTAGCCAAGATTATCCAAAACTCGATGTATTAATCGAAAATATGTGGGAAACCATGTATAATGCTAGTGGGGTAGGTTTAGCAGCGCCTCAAATAGGCTTACCGATTCGATTGTTTGTTATTGATACCACCCCTTTTTCTGAGGATGAAGACTTATCGCCTGAAGAGCAAAAAGCGCTAAATGGCTTTAAAAAAGTATTTGTTAATGCTAAGATTGAAGAAGAAACAGGTGAAGAATGGGCATTTAATGAAGGTTGTTTAAGTATTCCTGATGTTCGTGAAGATGTAAAGCGGAACGAGACTATCAAGATTACCTATTTAGACGAAAATTTCAATGAAAAAAGTGACACTTACAGCGGTTTGTTAGCTCGGGTTATTCAACACGAATACGACCATATTGAAGGTGTTTTATTTACCGATAAATTATCGAGTTTAAAAAAGCGTTTAATAAAAAACAGGTTGAGTAATATTTCAAAAGGAAAAATAAATGTAGACTACCGCATGCGTTTTCCAGAAGTAAAAAAAGCTAGGTAAACTAGTTTTTTTAACCATTTAAAAGTTTAATATTTGCCCAGAAATTAATTTACATGAGTTTAGATAAAATTTTATCCATAGGAGGAAAGCCAGGATTATTCAAATTATTAACACAAACAAGAGCAGGTTTTGTTGCAGAATCTTTGTTAGATGGCAAAAAAATTACGGTGAGCTTTAAAAACAATGTAAGTGTATTATCAGAAATTGCTATTTATACTTTAGATGCTGAGGTTCCTTTGCGTGAAGTGTTTTTAAAAATTCAGGAGAAAGAGAACGGAGAAAAAGCGCCTGTGAGCCATAAAGATGATAAACTAAAATTAGAAGAATATTTCTTTGAAATACTGCCTAATTTTGACGAAGAGAGAGTATATGCCAGCGATATTAAAAAAGTAGTACAATGGTATAACATGCTTCACGAACATGGAATAAATGATTTTTCGGCAAAAGAAGAAGCGCCTAAAGAGAAAGAAATAGGTATTACAGATGATAAAGAAACTAAAGATAAATAGTATGCCTATTATATCTTTTAAAATATTAAAGCCTTCATTTTTGGAGGCTTTTTCTTTGCCTTTTTTTCTTCAATTATACCTATATTTAAATCGACTAAACTAATTTAAATTATACTCGCATGAAAACAATTAAAAAGCTTCGTTTTATTCTGCTTTTTTTCATTTTGCATTTAAGTACTTTTTTAACTTCTGCTCAAGATGCTACACCCAAAAAAGACACGCTTAAAATAGCCACCAAAGAACTACCGCTTGAACCAGAACGAAAAATATCATTTTCTACGAATAAAGGAACTTGGATTTCTTTGGATATAAGTCCTGATGGTAAAACGATTGTGTTCGACTTAATGGGCGATATTTATTCCATGCCAATAACTGGTGGTGTAGCTTCTCAAATTACCAAAGGATTAGCCTACGATGTGCATCCTAGATTTAGTCCTGATGGTAAATCACTTTTATTTATCTCGGACAAAAGTGGGTCTGATAATATTTGGACTATGGATTTAGCCACTAAGGAAGAAAAACAAATTACGAAAGATTCTAAACATAATTTTTTCTCAGCTGAGTGGACACCAGATGGCGAATATATTGTAGGTGGAAAAGGAAGAAGAAATATTAAGTTACATATTTACAGCAAAGATAGTGGTACTGGCAGTGAGTTGTTTGGAGAGCCAAAAACAATAAAAGCTATAGACCCTGCCTTTAGTGCAGACGGTAAATTGCTATATTTTTCGCAGCGTAATGGATCTTGGAACTACAATGCGCAATTGCCACAATATCAAATAGGTACCTATGATATGGAAGATGCGGATATGGCTGTAATAACATCACGGTATGGTTCGGCTTTTACGCCAACACTTTCTCCTGACGGAAACTGGTTGGTTTACGGCAGTCGTTTTGAAGATCAAACAGGATTGGTGATACGCAACTTAAAAACAGGTGATGAAAAATGGTTGGCCTATCCAGTTCAACGAGACGAGCAAGAATCGATTGCTCCGCTGGGCGTATTGCCAGCAATGTCATTTACGCCAGACAGTGAAAATTTACTAGCCTCTTACGGCGGTAAAATTTATTCGATTTCAATAGGTTCAAATACGGCTACAGAAATACCTTTCACCGCAAATGTATCTCTTGATATGGGACCGAGATTAGCTTTTAAGTATCCTATAGAAGACACCAAAGAGGCATTAGTTACCCAAATTCGGGATGCAAAACCTTCTCCTGATGGTTCAAAATTAGCATTTACAGCCTTAAATCGTTTGTATATGATGGATTTACCTGCTGGTACTCCTAAAAGATTGACAAGCAATGAATTTACAGAGGCACAACCTTCTTGGTCGCCCGATGGTAAGTTTTTGGTTTATACTACTTGGAAACAAGGTGGCGGACATTTATATAAAATTAATGTAGAAGGGCGAGCAAAAAATATTCAACTAACACAAGAACCTGGGGTGTATACGTATCCAGAATGGTCGTACAAAAGCAATAGAATCGCTTTTCATAAAGGAACAGCTCAAACTTACGAAGATGCTACAGGTGGGCAAGCAGATAGAGCACAAGAAGATTTAGTTTGGATTTCTGCTGATGGCGGTGCAATTCAAATGATCGATAAATCAAAAAACCGAGAAAAACCACATTTTACAAACATTGATGATCGTATTTATTTAAATAAAGACAATGCTTTAATTTCTATCCGTTGGGATGGAACTGACGAAAAAGAGCATTTAAAATTAACGGGAATTGAAACCTATGGTTCTCAAGATATTTTTGGTAAAGACCATGAGGATGCCACAGGATATATGCCTGCCTTATTTCCTTCCGCAGAAGAAGGATGGCGCGAGAATAATACTGCTTCAAAGCCATCCGAAATTCGGATTTCACCCAATGGAAAATCTGCCTTAGCTAAAATTAATAATGATATTTACGAAGTAGTAATTCCACGCTACGGTAAAACACCATCAATTTCGCTAGCTAAAGCCGATGCAGCAGCATTTCCTGCTTTAAAATTAACGGTTTTAGGTGGCGAATTTCCCGCTTGGTCTTCTGATAGTAAAAAAGTTCACTGGTCCTTAGGAGCGAGTCACTTTAGATATAATCTTGAAGCTGGTAAAAAATTTCAAGACAGTTTAGCGGCAGTTAAAAAGAAAGAAAAAGAGTTGAAAGCCTTAGAAAAGCCTTCGGATAGCACAAAAACGGATAAAAAAGACGAAAACGATAAAAAGAAAGATCCTAAGTTTGAAGCTGAGGAGTTTAAAATTCGAGTAAAGTATACCAAAGATATTCCTAAAGGTACGGTGGTTTTAAAAGGCGGTAGAATTATTACTATGAAAGGCAACGAGGTTCTTGAAAACAGTTCTGTTTTAATTGAGAATAATCGCATAAAAGCCATAGGGAATTTAGACAGTTTTACCATTCCTAAAGATGCTAAAATTATAGATGTTCGCGGTAAAACAATAGTGCCAGGATATATTGATACCCATGCGCACATGTGGCCAAATTGGGGCTTGCATAAAGATCAAGTCTGGATGTATTCGGCTAATCTTGCTTATGGTGTTACGACTACGAGGGATCCTCAAACTGGTACTACCGATGTGTTAACCTATTCGGATATGGTAGAAGCTGGTATGATTGATGGCCCACGTATTTATAGCACAGGACCTGGAGTTGGCTATTGGGCTTATAAAATTGAAAGTTTAGAACATGCTAAGGAAGTATTAAAGCAGTATAGCGAATATTATAATACTAAAAGTATTAAAATGTACTTGGTAGGTAACAGACAGCAACGCCAATGGATAATAATGGCGGCTAAAGAGTTAAAACTAATGCCTACTACCGAAGGTGCATTAGACTTTAAGCTTAACATGACGCAGTTATTAGACGGTTATCCTGGTCATGAACATAGTTTTCCTATTTATCCTTTATATGAAGATGTGATAAAAACAGTTGCTGAGTCTAAGATGGCGGTAACGCCAACTTTATTAGTTTCTTATGGTGGTCCATGGGCCGAAAATTATTATTATTCTAGAGAAAATGTCTGGGGCGATGAAAAAATACAATACTTTACCCCTTACGAAGAATTGGCGCAAAAATCAAGACGTAGACCCGGATGGTTTATGGATAAAGAACATATTTTTAAAAAGCATGCCGAATTTATGAAAGATTTAATTGAAGCAGGAGGATTAGCGGGTATTGGGAGCCATGGTCAATTACAAGGCTTGGGATACCATTGGGAATTATGGTCTAACGCAAGTGGAGGAATGAAAACCATTGATGCGCTAAAACAAGCTACTATTTTAGGAGCAGAATCGTTGGGTTTAGACGGGGATCTTGGTAGTATTGAAGTGGGTAAATTGGCTGATATTTTAGTCTTAGATAAAAACCCAATCGATGATATTCGAAATAGTAATTCGGTTTTTTATGTGATTAAAAACGGGAAAATTTATGATGCTGGTACTTTAGATGAAGTTTGGCCAATGGAAAAGAAAGCGGAAACATTTTATTGGCAAACTAAAAAACCTATTGGAGTACCAGGCATAAAACAATAGATATTATCCTGAAAATCTGTGTACGTTTAAAAAAGCTCAAGATGGAATTAATGCTATCTTGAGCTTTTTATTTTTCATTCATCGACACCAATCTTTTGTTCGTCTATAGTATTTGTGTTTTGGAGGAGTGCTAAGTGAAAAATTCATTTAAAACCTTGAATTTAGCCCCATAATTATGTTTTAACCCCAAATCAAAACATTAAATATTATGGACTTAACCGCTATTAGTAAGACTAAAAATTTAAGAGGTGCCTTTTTTAATACGGCATATTCTCCTTTTGTTATTTTAGATAAAGATTTATTCTTTATCGATATAAACCAAGCAGCGTCAGTATTGTTAAAAACCAATAAGACGAACTTAGTTGGTAAACATTTACTTGAAGTTTTTCCTAACTTGGTAAATACAGCATATTATAATGCCTGTAAAAAAGTCATTAAAACAGGTATTTCTAAAGGTTTTGATAAACTTTCTTTTCATACGGATAAGGGTGTTTTTAAGTTTTCAGTCAAGCTTTTTAAAATTGGAGACGAAATTGGAATTAGCACCTTAGATATTACGCACATGACCAATGCTATTGATAAGCTAAAAGCCACTCAAACAAACTTGCAAAATGTGAATCGTAATCTTAAAAGAAAAAATCAAGAATTAGAAGAGTTATCTTATATAACAGCGCACGATTTAAAAGCTCCCTTAGCAAATCTTAATGGTTTATTCGAAATGTTACTTTCAGAAAATTCCATCTCAGAATCGGGTATGTATTTATTCGAAAAAGTTCAAGAAGTAACCAAAACAATGTCTGACAAGTTAAATGCTTTAAATAAGATAATAGCCTTAAAAGCAACTTCGGAAAGCGTAAAAGAAGATCTTAATTTTTCTAGTATTATCAATAAAATAAAGGCAATACATACGCATGAAATTATTAAAAGTAGAGTCATTTTAAAAGAAGATTACTCCAAATGCGATACCATAAATTACAATCCTATTCAGTTTGAAAGTGTGTT
>JANQTG010000037.1 GCA_030731855.1 Cellulophaga sp.
TGGAAGAACATGCTGATTTATGTATTGAAGCTGGTTTAAACTTTGAAGGTATTAACCAAGAGGTGGCCTCCGGACAATGGGAATTTCAATTGTTCGCCAAAGGAGCTAAAAAAGCGGGTGATGAAATTTGGATTGCCAGATATTTATTAGATCGTTTAACAGAAAAATATGGATATTACATCGAATATCACCCAAAACCACTTGGAAAAGATATGGATTGGAACGGTTCTGGTATGCATGCTAACTTCTCTAATACAGCTTTAAGAACCTCAGGAGATAAGGAAGTTTACGCAAAAATTTGTGAAGCATTCCGTCCGTTTGTAAAAGAACATATCGCTGTTTACGGAGAATTTAATGATCAACGTTTAACTGGTTTACACGAAACCGCTTCAATTAATGATTTTTCATGGGGAGTTTCTGATAGAGGTGCATCGATTAGAATTCCATTAATAGCCGTTCAAAAAGGTTATAAAGGATGGTTAGAAGATCGTCGCCCAGCATCAAACGGAGATCCATATAAAATTGCTGCTAGAATTATTAAAACAGTTAAAACTGCTAAAGTTTAAAAACTAATAAATTTTTATACTAAAAAAGTGCTATTGAAAATTCAATAGCACTTTTTTAATTCTGTAAAGTCCTCAAAGGAGTATTCATCCAGTAATCACTGAAATTAGGTGGTTTATAAAATGGTTGATATTTAAAAATAGGTCTTCCTCTATCCATGAAAATAATAATGTTTAAGGGTGCCCGATTATTAGGTTTAATTTGTTGTACAAAAAACTCTCGAAATTGATTAAAATAATTATTAGTCCATTTATTTATTTCATTTCCATGAATATCTTCTAAATTTTTTACTTCTATCTTCAAAGCAGTTTCGCTCAATGCCACCAAACTGGCTTTAGCCAATACTCTATTAAATAAATTTTTAAACCTTTGTTTATCTAGTTTCGGATATAAAAATACTTTATTCTTTAGCAAATCTACTTTTTCTATAACTAGTCTTTCACCTTCGAAAGTAATTTCAAAATTTCTGACTCTTTGCGCTAATACAGGAATTAATTCTTGACTAAAAGTCAGTAGAAATAATTTATTATCTACATCTAATTCAACCCCTTGCAGTACTAACTTAGGCGGTTCTTGAAGCTTAAATGTATTATGAAATGAAATATAATTTAAAAACATTCTGTTATTTATTTTTTGATATTCAGTATTTACTTCGAAAATAAGTTGTGTTTTCATTCCATTTTTATCTGCTAGCCCAGAAGTGTTTCTTTTATTACCATCATACAAGGCGTATTCTAATTTATAAATTGAATAGTCTTCTTTCGCAATTATAATGGTTCCAAAGGCTTTAGCATCAGAATCTAGTTTTTTAAACTTAATGGTATATAGAATTTTATCGTCTATATAAGTATTATCTTCTTTCCAAAAAGTATGTTGCTTTAAAAAATCACTTTCAAAATAATTTGCAAAAGAATAGGTATTTATATTATAATTTCGAATTGCATTATGCACATTAAGAATGGTAAATTCATTTCCTCCATAAGATGGCAAATAAGCCTTATCTATTATTTTGTTACCCTTATTAAAATCATATGGTTTTTCTGCAAACAAATTTCTACTAAAATCTGTATTCTGCTTATAATCGAATAGTACTACCTTAGTATTCAAGGCATCATAAGTATTAAATCCTTCATCATAAACCTCTAAAATAGCTTCATTTAAATTTATGTATTGTGTATTATCTAACTGATAATCTCTGTAATAACCAATCTGAGAATAAGGTTCAATAGGATAATTATCTAAAATTCGATCAATAGCGTTTTGAACAATTTTTTCTGCTGAGATATTTTTTTGATTCCTTTTTTTACCTAAAACTAAAGCTTCTTGAAGTTGAAAAGCACTAGGCTGAAGTTCTATAAAATTAATTTCATCGATTAAAAAATCGTGAATTATTAGTTCTACAGACTGATACCCCATTGAAGATATCTCTATAATATTTCCGTATTCTTTGTACTTCAATGGTACTTTGAAACTTCCGTCGGTATTCGAAATCATACCCAAAGCTCTATCCTTTATCCGAATACTAGCGAAGGCTATTGGTTCTTGTGTCTGAGCATCTATTAATTTACCTGCTATAAATTCTTGATTTTGAGCAGCTAAAAATGTAGAAAAAAATAAAAAAAACAATATTGAAAGCTTTCTGTATTTAAAAGTAAAAGAAGTCATAAAAAATATTTAGCTTATAGTAAAATACACAAAAGTAACATAACAACCGACTAAAATTAGTCCATCTCGCCATCCTAAACGTAGTCCCTTAGGTATGAATACTAAAGGTAGTATTAAGAACGAAAAGCCAAGCATCCAAAATATATCATTGGTTAATAAACCTTGATCCATTACTTTTATGGGCGTTATAATTGATGTGATCCCCAGAACAGCTAATAAATTAAAAATATTGGAGCCAATGAGGTTTCCTAAAGAAATTGCTTTTTCTTTCTTAATAACTGCTATGATTGATGCAGCCAATTCTGGAATACTTGTACCGATTGACACCACAGTAACCGCAATAACACGCTCCGTTACGCCATAATAACTGGCTAAACCAACCGCTCCATTAATTAATAACTCAGAACCACCCCAAAGCGCAACTCCACCTAAAATTAGAAATAAAGCTGTTTTATAATTGGGCAATAACACATCGTTTTCTGGTTCTTCATCCTCAACAGCTTGTTTTTGAAAGCGCAGTAAATACACCAAGAATGCAAAAAGCATTACCACCATGATAATACCTTCGTATTCTTGTAATTCTTGATCGAAGTAAATAAATCCAAAAAACAGTAAGGATGCCAGCATCATCACTGGCCAATCCGTAGTATAAAAACTCTTTTTTACATCTATACTTCCTAAAATTACTGTAATTCCTAAAACCAAACCTAAATTAGCAATATTTGAACCGACAACATTACCCAATGCTAAATCAGGGAAACCATCTAGCGCTGCTTTTATACTCACAATAAGTTCTGGAGCCGAGGTAGCAAAAGAAACTACCGTCATACCTATTACTATTTTTGGAATATTTAAACGGAGTGATAAAGCAACTGCCGCTTTTAACAACCAACTACCGCCAAAAATAAGTAGTGCTAATCCTAAAACAATAAATACTATGTCTTGCATGTTATTTTTTTAGCAAATATAATGCAAGAATCATTTTTCCTTTAAAGTTTAAAGTATATAATTATTTTGCCATAAACAAAGCTCGCAATGTTTTACCTTCCTACAAACATACCTAGATAATAAAATTTCCAGAAAAATCAAATTTCAAAATTAAAAAGCCGAGATGACAAAAATCATAGGTTATATTCATTTTAATTTTCTAAAATAAACTACCTAAGAAGCAACACTTTTTAAATGAAATTATGACAACTGGCATTTAAAAAGATGAAAAATGCCTTGCTAAACTAAAAAACATTGAAAACACTCCTACAAATAGTATAATATGTAACTAAATACGTAAATTTAGTTACATATTATAACACAATGTAAGAAATTAAGATTTCATATTAAAACAAATATCATTTAATCTATTTCATAATCGTATTCAAATGTAATAAATCGTGTAGTCTAATTTGGAAGATGCTTAAACAATTATATATTGAGCAGATAATCGATTATTTGTAACAAATTATTAACCTTAAAAACCACAACTATGATTACTATCGCTAAATTACTTGTAGTACTAATGCTGTCACTGATCATGATATTAGCATAACAGAAATCATATAGGCCTATATACTCAAAAGACTGCCTATGGACAGTCTTTTATTATTTAAAAATGATACTATATTTGCATAAATAACTTTAAAAATGAAGAAATTACTTTTTAAACTTTTGGCTCAATTAAATAAAATACTCTTACCTTCATTTTCAAAAAAAAGGTTAGACCTTTCTAAAGCATCAAAATTACAGATGGCCATTATTGGTTGGCGTTATTTTGTGACCACAAATGCGATTGATTAATAATGCAACAAAGAGGCTATCTCAAAGTTCTTTATTTTATGACGACCATTTAAAAAATCTATTTCAATTAAAAAATTACATTGAACAATTTCACCTCCTAAACGTTCAATAAGCTCACAAGCAGCTTTTGCCGTGCCGCCAGTAGCCAAAACATCGTCATGTAATAAAATCTTATCTCCAGGGCTTATACTGTCTTTATGGATCTCTAAAACATCAGATCCGTATTCTAAATCATAGGTAACACTTTCTACCTCATGTGGCAATTTTCCTGGTTTGCGAATGGGAACAAATCCTGCGTTTAATTTAGTAGCCAGTAGGGGCGCAAAGAAAAAACCTCTACTTTCTAGGCCAACAACTTTATTTATTTTTTTATCTTTTACCAAATTATACAAACTATTTGCCGCTTTTTCAAATGCTTGAGCATCTAACAATAAAGGTGTAATATCTTTAAAAACAACACCTTGCTTCGGAAAATCGTTTACATCTCTGATATACTTTTTAAAATCCATAATTTTTAGTGGTTCTTATTTTGCTGTAAATTTAAAAAGAAATATATTTGCACCCCGTTAAGGAAAATAAAAAAGGCCTCGTGGCGCAACTGAATAGCGCATCTGATTACGGCTCAGAAGGTTACTGGTTTGAATCCAGTCGAGGTCACCATTAAACAAAAAAGCTTCTAAGAAATTGGAGGCTTTTTTGTTTTTGTCATTTTCATACTTTTAAAAATTAAGGCTGTTTTGAATACAGTAAAAGTTAGAGTTTTAAGAAAAAATTCTATTGGTTTACTATTTTATTAATCATTCGGTAATTTTATTCGCTTTAAGCTTTACCCAAATATTTATTAGCAAGCTTTTTTATTATGCTATACATAACATTTAGAACCTACAACCAGATTCTAACTTAATACGTTTAGAGTTCTTTCTACAAACCAATTAACGCTAACTTTGTTGGCTAATTAAAATTCCTTTGAAAGAAAAATTTAAACAATTAGAATTATTTCTAAAAAGTGCTCACTTCAATCGAGGGATTAGACTTGGAATTGGAATAATTGTACCATTTATTGTACTTTATTTTCTAGGGTATTTTGAGTATGCTCCTGCCTTAGTTATAGGAACTTTTTTAAATGCGCCAAGTGATATTCCTGGAAGTTTTAAGCGTAAAGTAAATAGTATCTTAGTTAGTATTGGTTTAATGATGGTTATTACTACCATAATTCTATTTTCAAAACTCTACTTACTACTTTTGTTCGTGGCTCTTGCTGTTATTTCTTTTGTGGTTTCACTGTTGTCCGTGTATGGTTTTAGAGCCTCTTTAGTTTCCTTTTCTGGCCTATTAGCAATGGTTATAGCATTTGCTATCCAAAAAGAAACAGCTTATGATATTTTTGTTCAGGTGTCTTTAATGGGGCTTGGCGGACTTTGGTATTTAGTTGTTTCGTTTATTTTTCAAAAAATAACGCCTAAAAAAGATCAGAATCAGCTTTTATCAGATACCCTATTGCTTATTGGCGACTATCTAAAATTACGCGCCAAATTATTAACCAAGAAAACCAAGCGCGATAATCTGCTAAAACAAACTTTTGAGCTTCAACATAAAATTAACGAAAAGCATGAAACGCTTCGCGAAAGCTTGCTTACGGAACGTAAACGCTCTGGACATTCTCGTCATGAAGAAAAGCAGCTACTAATTTTTATCTCTTCAATAAACATCTTCGAATTAATTGAGGCGAAACATTTAGATTATAAAATGATTGATACGGTTTTTGGCGCGCAAAAACAATTTTTAAAACCCGCCAAAAAGCTAAACAGAGTTATGGGTAATCACCTGATTCGCTTGTCTGAATTATTGATTCAAAATAATGAAGTTCCCACGAAAGATAAATTACTAAAGGCCTTAAAAAAAGCCAATGATGCGATTACCAATTATATGGCTACAATAAAATTACCAGAAGCGCGTGAAGGCGCTTTAGTATTAAAAAATTTATACGATTATCAAGAACAATTACTACAAGAAATTAGGGCGATTAGACGTGTAACGGCGAATGTAAAAGATGTTTCGAAGGGATCTTTAAAAACCCAAGATTCAAATCAGTTTTTAACGCTTCAAGAGTACAATTTGAATGTGCTGATGCAAAATTTAAGTTTCAATTCTACTATGTTTAGACATTCATTGCGCTTTACTATTGCGATGGTATTTGCATATCTATTAGGCTTAGCATTTGAGATTCAAAATACCTATTGGATTTTACTCACCATTATAGTTATTATGCGGCCTAGTTATGGCCTAACTAAAGAACGTTCAAAAGACCGTATTATCGGCACATTAATTGGCGCAGCGCTTGCAGTTTTAATTGTACTGCTCACGCAGAATATTATTGTTTATTCAGTATTAGCATTTGTAACTTTAATCCTAGCCTTTTCATTAATTCAACAGAATTATAAATCAGCGGCCGCATTAATTACCCTGAGCATTATTTTTGTTTATTCGTTAATGCAACCTAATGCCTTTGAGGTAATTCAATTTCGTGTTATTGATACGGTTATTGGAGCTACGATTGCTTTGGTTGCTAATTATTTGCTTCTTCCAAGTTGGGAAGCTAATAACTTAAAAAAAGTACTTTTGAACGCTTTAGAAATGAACAACAACTATCTTTTAGCGACCCAAGAATTGTATCAAGAACCCTCCAAACATAAACTCGCTTATAATTTGGCTAGAAAAGAGGCTTTTCTGGCGATCAGCAACTTAAATGCTGCCTTTCAACGATTAACTCAAGATCCAAAATCTAAACAGCGAGAATTTCAGCTGATTTATGAAATGGTGACTTTGAATCAGACGATGATTTCGGCAATAGCCTCCATAGGTAATTTTATCTCTAATCATAAAACAACACCTGCTTCTGAGGAATTTAACGAGCTTATAAAAAACATTTCTAACACCTTACAGGTTTCGTTTAATAGTTTAAACGGAACGATAATAAACAAAAAAGTAGTTGTAGAAAAGGCGGAGGATGCGCATGAAAAATTGTTGAATAAATATCAACAATTATCAAATTTACGTGATGAAAATATAAAAAAAGGTAATACAGAATTAGATACTGAAACGCTTCATGGCCTTCAGGAGGCTTACTTAATTTCTAATCATATGAGTTGGTTAAAATCACTTTCTGAAAATCTACAAAAAACCACGGAACGCTATCATATTGCCATTGTAGATGACCTGTAATTTATTAACTACACTTAATTAAAAGTATATTCTTTTTTAAGAAACCAATTTTAAAAAAGTACATCTAGTTCTGATTTCGAGATTGTTGGCAATCAATAAAAATTACAATTTTCAGAATACTAGAAAGCAGAAATCTAAAAGTTTAATTCAATATAAATACGACTACACAAAAAGAAAAAATAATATATTTACGATTAGCCAAACATCGATAGAAGCTTTGCATTGTTTAGAGGCTTTTCTATAAAATCTATCACATACGGATTTTCTTTTGCTTGGTTTAAATCATTTTGATTAATAGAAGAAGAGAGAATATAAATATCATATTGCTCCTTTATTGATGCATCAAAAAGATCAAAAGCTTCGAGGAACTCCCACCCTGAGAGGTGTGGCATATTGATATCGAGAAAAAAAATTGTTTTCTCATATATTTTAGTATAAACTGGTTCCGTTTTTATATAATTCAATCCTTCCTCTGGTACTATAAAGTCGATAATCTGCACTTCTCCGAATGTTTTTTTTAGAATTATTTTTGTAAGGGAATTGTTTAACTCGTCATCATCAACGAGAAGAAACCGTTTTATTGGTTGTTCCATATAGCTTAAGATTTAATTTTCAAATTCAATTAAAAATTCTGTTCCTTCATTTATTTCACTTTTAAAAGTTATTTTTCCTCCAAGTAATTCTACTTGTGTTTTTACCATAAATAAGCCCATACCTTTGCCTTCAACATGTGAATGAAAGCGATTATATAGTCCGAAAACCTTATCTCCATTTGTTTTCATATCGATACCTAATCCATTGTCTTTAAAGGTAAGGATTATTTTTGCTTTTTCTTTTTGGCTATTTATTTCAATCAGTGGTATTTCGTTTGGTTTACTGTATTTAATACCATTACTAATTAAGTTATAGAAAATACTGTATATGTATACTTTTAGCGAATAAATTTCTTCGACTGCTGAAAAGTCAGAGATTATTTTAACGTGATGTTTATGTACTAAATTATTCATACCTAGTATAACATCCTCTAAAAGTTCAGAAAAAATAATGACTTCTTTTTTTTCATGGACTTCAAGTTTACTCTGTAAAACAGTATTAATGTCTCTTATAATAGAATCAAGCCCTTTAACAGATGTTAAAAGGCCTTTCAGTAGTTCTTTTTGCTCTAATGGGGTAATTGTTTCATCACGTAAAATATCTGCAAAACCTATAATATTAGCCGCTGGGGCACGAAGATTATGCGATACAATGTATGAAAATTGCTCAAGATCGCTATTTCGTTGAATAATATCAGAAATCATTTTTGTACGTTCAATCTCTATTTTTTTTTCATTTGTTAGGTCTTTTAATATTCCGTAAACGTAAAGAGGGTTACCGTGTTCATTAAACTCAAACTTCCATTTAGAAGTCGCGTACCCAATATTTCCATTTTTTTTGATAAAGCGAAATTCAAAGGAATCGTCTTTGGATATCGAGAATGCGTTTTCAAGTATATTTTCGGTCATAAGCCTATCATCTGGATGAACATAACTCATGAAGACTGATCTAGAGGGTTTAACCTCTTTATGAATCCCTAAAATCCTGTAATATTCCTCAGACCATGTATGTTCATCGGTTCGCAAATCTATTTCCCAGCTGCCCACCCGTGCAATGCGTTGTGCAGCTTTCAATTTTATCTCGCTTCTTATTAATTTTTCTTCTGCTTTTTTACTTTCTGTGATATCTGAAGAAATTCCAATAATGCCCGTTAATATGTTTTGGTTGTTATAGATTGGTGAATTGGTAACTAGCACAGGAACAGTGCTATTGTCTTTTTTTTGTGCTCTGAATTCTCCAGACCATAATTCCCCTTTTTTTAAGGCTTCCATTATCTGGTTTGCTTGTTGCACAGTAGTATCAGAAGTTGTTAAACTCCTTATATTTTGTCCTAAAGCTTCCTCTTTTGTCCACCCATAAATATGCTCAGCTGCTTGGTTCCAATAATTTACAATACCATTAAGATCTGTTGCAATTGCTGCTTGACCAATAGTATTTAATAAATTTGCTTTAAACTTATTTTCTTCATCTGCTTGTTTTCGCTCAGTAACATCTCTGAAATTGGCCACTATAGCATTAATACCATCGGTTTCAAGAAAGTTAGTTAGAGTTCCTTCTATCCACATTAAAGACCCATCTTTTTTTCGTTCACGTATTAGTGGGCAGGTCATGGTGACACCAGGGTGCTTAACCACTTCAGCAATGAAAGCCGCAGCTATGGGGATATCGTCAGGATGCATAACATCCAAGGTATTCATTTTTAATAATTCGTCTGTAGTATAACCAAACTTTTTAGATACAGCCGGACTGGTATAAATTGCCTGTCCACTAGCATCAATTATAGTGATTAAATCATCACTATTTTCGATTACACCCTTAAAAAATTTTTCGCTTTTTTCTAATTCTTTTCGCGATAGTACTTGCTCCGTAACATCATTAATAAAAAAGAAAACACCTTCAATATTGCCGTTCCCGTCTCTATACGGCTGATAGACAAAGTTCATATAAAAATCAGTTAGCTTACCACTCGCTGCCACATCTACCTTAACTAACATTTCGTTACCGAAATACGATTCACCCGTATTAAAAACATGATCTAACATACTCAAAACACCTTGTTCTATACCCTCAGGAAACACTTCAACAATAGTTTTTCCGACGATATCACTTTTTCCCATCAGTTCTAAATAAAGGGGATTAGCCATTTCAAAAACATGCTTAGCCCCTTTTAACATACCAATGGCCGAAGGTGTTTTCAAAAACATGTCATAAAATTGATCTCTTTGATTTTTTATTGCGTTGTCCAATTTTTTTGTCTCTGTTATATCTTTGGCAATACAATACATGAGTTTAAGCTTTTCATCCCAATTTACTGACCATAAAATAGTAACTATTTTTCCATTTTTATGAATATACCTGTTTTCAAATAATGGCTGTTGTATGCCATTAAAAAAGTTTTCCGCGGCCTTAGAGGTAACCTCTTTATCTTCATGAAAAACTAAGTTTATAAATTTTGTGCCAATAAGCTCTTCCGGTGTGTAGCCCCAAACCTGTTTTGATGCGGCACTGACGTTTACAAATTCTCCTTCAGCATTAACTGTACAAATAACATCAAGTGATGTATCGAGTATTTTTTTAAGTTCAAAAAGTGCTTGTTGCAACTCAACTGAAGTATTTTTTGTGCTATTTTCATTGCATTTTCTATCAGTGATATCTTGATGCGAAATAATTACTTGATTTGTAGTATTTCCAAAAAAATTAACCCTGAAAAGAAACCATCGTACTTGTTCAGAAGAATTAAAAGAGTATTCCATTTCAAAATACGGCTTTTCTTTTTTAAATACAGATTGGATACCTGTCAATACAGCAAGTGAATTTTCATCTCCACTTTCTACTAGATCTTTACAGAAATCAAAATAATTGCTTCCTTTAGCGTTAATTTTTAGAGAAGTAAGGCCCTTTTTAATTGTATCAGCATTATGACTTTCTTGAACATATAAAATTTTTCCTTTTTCATCTATCAGCGCTATATGTAAACTAAGTGAAGAAAGCACAACCCTATTTAACGACTCACTCTCGCCAATTTTCTGTTCCGTATTGTACTTTTCGATGGCATTCTTTACGGCATATGGCAATCGAAACAAACGGTCTTTGAAGATAAAATCATTTGCCCCAGCTTCCATGATTATTTCAGCAGCTTCTTCGGTTAAGGTTTTTGCTACCAATATAAAAGGTGTTTTTAATCCTTGCTTCTTTATTATGTGTATAGCTTCTGTAGCCCGTATTGATGGCAATATATATTCAGAAATAACAAGGTCTGGCGCAAATTCTCTGAGTGCATTTTCAAAAGCAAATTTAGTATCAACAACTAAATTTTGGAATAAAAGATTTCCTTTTTTCAATGTAATTTCCACTAATTTAACATCATCAGGGTTATGTTCGAGGTGAAGTATTTTTAATGTCATTTTCAATTTTCAAATGTTTTTATTTTATTATTAGCCTAAGATGTTTTTTTAAAAAAGGCATTTAAAAAGCTATAAACTTTAAGAAATTAGAATTTTAATTTGTAAGAATTTAATACACTTCGTTTATCTTCAGAATAATGCATTTTAAGAACTCTATTATAGGTTCATTTAACAATATGACACCAAAATCCTTTATTCTAGAAAATTTTATAAACACGTATATACTTCAATTATATTTAAAATTCTTTTCGTTTAATTAATACAAATTTTTTTCTTTTAAACTGTTTTACTTCTTCTAAGTTAGAAATTAAAAAGTAATATTTTACAATTTTTGAAAACATTTTGCTAAGAATTTTCTTGTTAAATATTTTAAAACTTTTGATTATTTATAAAAAAGTATTAGTGCCAACTATGTTAAACCTAATTTATATTATTTTTAAAAAAT
Source organism: Cellulophaga sp. (assembly GCA_030731855.1). Lineage (GTDB taxonomy): Bacteria > Bacteroidota > Bacteroidia > Flavobacteriales > Flavobacteriaceae > Cellulophaga. Next base: position 11,686 of record JANQTG010000037.1, read on the forward strand.
GACTGTTGTGCGTTTAAAAACACTCATCCAACTCACTGTGAGAGCCAGTTCCGATATTTCGATAAAAATTGCTTCTAAAAATATGATGATCAATAATTACTTAAAATAAAATTATTTGCTCTATTATTAAGTAATTATTTAAAAAGTAAACTCTTTTTTATACGCTCTTAAAATCTTTTGTCTCACCTTTGAGTAGAGATGTTCAAAAAAGGATTAGAAAACCTAAAAAATAAGTTTATTTAACCTGAATTTATATAGTTCTAAAATTTCTATTTAATAAGAATACTCTTGTTTAATAGGCTAAAAACGTTCTTACATGCGTCACATTAGGTAGGTTACATCAAAAGCCTATATATTTAATTTTCAAGACCAAAAAATACTAATTCTAAAAAAAAGCAGTAATTTTAAGAATAATTGCCATAAACCACTAAATATTATTTCACATGGAAATTATTGAATCCTCAAAAATATATGACGTTATTATTGTTGGCTCAGGAGCTGGAGGCGGTATGGCGACAAAAATACTATCAGAAGCCGGACTTAAAGTGGCCATTGTAGAAGCTGGCCCCTATTTTGATCCTGGTGCGCCAGAACAACAAACACAATTAAAATGGCCTTACGAATCTCCAAGAAGAGGTGCTAGTACCGTTCGCTATTTTGGTGAGTATGATAGTGCTTATGGCGGTTTTGATATAGAAAATGAACCTTACACTAACGCCGAAGGAAGTGATTTTAGATGGTTTAGATCTAGAATGTTAGGTGGCCGTACCAACCACTGGGGTAGAATTTCACTACGTTTTGGTCCGCTTGATTTTAAACGTAAAAGTATTGATGGTTTAGGTGATGATTGGCCGATTGGATATGAAGATGTTAAACCATATTACGATAAAGTAGATAAATTAATAGGGGTTTTTGGTACTAACGAAGGTTTACCTAACGACCCAGATGGTTTTTTTCTACCACCACCAAAACCCAGATTACACGAACTTTTTTACATAAAAGGGGCTAAAAAATCTAATGTACCTGTTTACCCTTCTCGTTTATCGATGTTAACCAAACGAATCAATAAAGATCGTGGAATTTGCTTTTACTGTGGGCAATGCTCGCGCGGTTGTTCCGTACATGCAGATTTTTCATCGGGAACTTGTTTAATTTTTCCCGCTCAAAAAAGTGGTGCTCAGATAGATTTATTCGTGAATGCCATGGTACGTGAGGTTACTACCAATGATGAAGGTAAGGCTACTGGGGTTTCTTATATTAATAAAGAAGATCGTAAAGAGTATAAATTAAAAGGTAAAGTTGTCGTTTTAGCAGCTTCTGCGTGCAGCTCAGCACGTATTTTATTAAATTCTAAAAGCAAACAGCACCCAAACGGATTAGGAAATAGCAGCGATATTGTGGGCCGATATTTACACGATTCCACAGGAAGTGACAGAGCTGCTTTTATACCCGATTTAATGAATAGAAAAACCTATAATGAAGATGGTACTGGCGGTATGCACGTATATTCACCCTGGTGGGGAGATAATAAAAAACTCAACTTTGCCCGTGGATATCATATAGAAGTGTGGGGTGGTTTAGGCATGCCTAGCTATGGCTTTGGTTTTAATCACAACCAGTTTAATGACTTTTTTGGACTTAAAGTTGGTGGTTATGGTGCTGGCATAAAAGATGAAGTTAAAAAATATTACGGTGCCACAGTCGGTATGGCAGGTCGTGGGGAATCTATTCCACAAAAAAATAATAGATGTACTATAGATAATACTAAGGTAGATGAATTTGGGATTCCTGTTTTAAAGTTTGATTATAAATGGACGGATAATGAAATTCAGCAAGTAAGACACATGCACGATACGTTTGAAGAAATTATTCATAATATGGGTGGTGAAGTATTAGGCAAAAAACCCACGAAGGAACAAAATTATGGCATAGCCGCCCCAGGTGTTATTATTCACGAAGTTGGAACGACCAGAATGGGGAATGACCCGAAAACATCCGTAGTTAATCAGCACCAGCAATTACATGAAGTAGATAATGTGTTTATTGTTGATGCTGGGCCGTTTGTATCGCAAGCGGATAAAAACCCGACTTGGACTATTTTAGCACTCTCTTGGAGAACTTCGGACTATATTGTTGAACAATTAAAAATGCAAAACATCTAAAGCTATGGACAGAAGAAAAAGTATAAAATCGATATTACTAGGTGGCGTTGCTGGCGGATTAGCACTAAATGGATGTAAACCTGATGATACCACAATTACGAAAGAAGCTATAGCAGAATCTACCCAAAACTATTTTGGAAGAACACCAGAAGAGCTTAAAATAATTGAAAAAATAAATTCAGAACAGTTTTTTAATCCGCATGAAATAGACGCTATTACCACCTTAGCGAATTTAATTTTACCACCAGATAACAAAGGCTCCATAACCGAAGCTGGTGTGCCTGATTTTATCGAATTTATGGCTAAAGATTACCCACCATTTCAACCCACTTTACGAGGCGGAATTATGTGGTTAGATCATGAAAGTAATTCATTATTTAATGCTGAATTTAAGACCGCTACAGAAGCGCAGCAAAAACAAATTTTAGATACTATTGCTTACCCTGATATTGAAGTTCCAGAAGCAGAAAGACCCCTACAGGTGCAGTTTTTTTCTTTAATGCGAAACCTTACTTTAACAGGGTATTACACCTCTAAAGTAGGCATTGCAGATTTAGGTTATAAAGGCAATCAGCCTAACGTTTGGGATGGTGTTCCCGAAGATGTTTTACAACAACATGGCATTGCTTATGAGGAAGAATGGCTAGCCAAATGTATCGACCAAAGCAAAAGAAATGATGTTGCGGAGTGGGACGAACTGGGGAATTTATTAACTTAAAAGTGAAAACAAAATATTAATAATTGTACTGATATTTGTTTGTTTCCATTCATTAAAAAATCGCTCTACATAAATTGAATTCTATGAAAAAAATACTAATTCTGACATTATTAATCTTGATGTCATCAGTAAAACCAATGATTGCTCAAGAAAACAATTACATTAAAGAATATTTAGAGCGATTAGAAACCTCAAGAGAATATTTAATTCTTGTAGCAGAAAGTATGCCTGAGGAAAAATATAATTTCAAAGCAACGGAAGAATCAATGACTTTTGCTGAAAATTTAATGCATATTAGCTGGGCAATGGATTGGCACAGTCAAACTTTAATGGGAGGACGCGAGGCTAGAGATTGGAATACGGACACGGAACTGAAAGTTGATCAAAAATCAAAAAAAGAAATGATTGCGACAATTGACAAAACATTTGATAAAACCACCGAATTTATCTCAAATTTTAACATAGAAAAACTAGGCGAAAGATTAGACTATTTTGGAGCGAATAGAACAAAAAGACAAATTTTGATGTTGCTTGCCGACCACATAACTCATCACAGGGGACAAATGTTGGTTTATATGCGACTAAACGGAATTGTTCCTCCAAGATATGTTCTATTTCAATAGTTTATAGGAGTTGAATAGTGAAAAGTAGAAAGTAGTATACTTCCTAAAACTGAGTAGTACTCAAAACCTAAGTTATATGCCAACTAAATGGATAGTCGGTTATTTACAATTAATATTTACCTGTCTATTGGAACACGGGCACTTAAAATTCACCATTTTTTTTAATTTAGAAGCTTTGAGAAATTAAAACACAGAAGATTTAGCTAAGTTCAAAACGTAAAATAAAATAATAATCGAAATGAGTAAAAAGAATATTTTTTGGAATAGGTATAAGTTTAATTAGACTATTTATTATGGGTTTTGAAATGGGAAAAATTCAAAAATTGGTGAAAATAACTTAGGATTGACCTTTACTGGACTTTTTATTGTTTTTACTGGCGCTTTAATTGTTATTACATTTAATAAAAAGAAACAGAAATAATACCTAAATTTCAGATTATTTAAATAATTAGGTTTGTTTACAACCGTATATAGAAATATTAAACCCTAAATTATGGTAAAAGTTAAAAAAAATTCACTGCTTTTTTTATGGTCGCTATTTATGCTTTCTTGTATAAATGAAGACACTCAATCTGATTGGTTTGATATTTCAGGAAAAATTATTGGCGAATGGCAGCAAGTACAAGCGTTTAATTTAAAAGATGCTTCAACCGTTCCCCCTAGGTTTGATTGGGATGATGTGGCTAACGGTTTTTCCTTACAATTATCTGAAGATGGTACTTTTAGGTACACAAAATATGGAGAATGTAACACCGGAAGGTATATTTTTAATAACGACTTAGCCGAAATTGAATTTCAATTTAATTGTGAAATTATTTTTAATGGAGTAGCTACAAATAAGCTAACAGAATCTTTTGCGAGAGAAATAAAAAATGACTTTTTAGTTTTATTCCATGCCGAAACCTCTGAGGACTGCGAAACAAAATGTAATAGTGTGCTTAAGAGAATTGAATAACGGCAACAGCTCAATCTAAAAATTAAGTGCAATTCGTAACATGTTTGATAATTAAAAAAAACAAGACAAAGGCAATATCGTACTGATACTAAAAGAGAATTATTTTTATTTCGGCTCAATCCATTAAAAGCAAACCAAAAATTCTATTTAAAAATTGGTATTCGCTGCTCTACCTCAATCATGCAGATAGTTTTACATAACTTCCGATCGCTCCGGATTAGATATAACGCTAAACTTTTTTAGTATTTAATTTCATTCATAAAAAAACCCTGAGGCAAGGCCTCAGGGAATTATATTGTTTAGGAGAAAAAGTAATGAATTTTAGGCCTTAAATCCTCCTTCATCATCATCATTGCCTCTTCCGTTACTAGGTCTTTCAGCCTTTTTCTTTTGGTTTATTCGGTAAATAAAAGAAAGCGTAAATTGTCGTTCTCGCCACTGAAATTCGCTTTCTGAGGTAAACGTTGGGGCTATGGTCGATGAAATTCTTTTTCTTGAATTAAATAAATCACTTGCACTTAAAGCTATAGTTCCGTTATCGCCCAAAATATCTTTACTGAACGCTAAGTCTAAAGAAAAAATACCTTCGTTCGTAGTTTGTGCATTATTGGTAGGTCCACTGTAGAATGCGTTTGTTTGCCAATCTACTTTTCCTGGCAAGGTTACTTTAGAACTAAACCTAGAAAACCAACTCGTATTTTTTGCGCCAAAATCAACCCCGTTAAATTCTCCTTCAGAATTAAACTCAAAGAAATTAAAACTACCATTTAGTCGAATCCATTTTGCTGGATTGTACAACAAACCTAACTCGGCTCCCAAACGTTCATTAGTAGCAAGGTTAATAGGAATGGAGCGGATAATTACAATACCATCTGATGTAACTTGTCCAGTTTCTTGCTGTATGCGTTCAAAAGAATCCGTTTCTTTTTGAAAATATAGAGAAGATGTTAAGGTTAATTTTTCCCATCGCTTTAAATATCCAAGATCAAAGGCATTCGCAAATGCAGGATCTAAATCTGGATTCCCTTGAAAAATATTAGTCCTACTCGAGAAGGATGGAAATGGATTAATAAAACGTCCACGAGGACGGTTAATACGGCGATTGTAACCAAGCGTAATATTTTCATTCTCGGCAAGTTCAAAAATAAAGTTCAAGGTAGGGAACAGACCTAAATAATTCTTATCAAAATTAATATCTACATCCTCACCTATAATTTCTTCTAAACTTGCTACATCAGCACCTACAATTTCACCTTTAAGCTGCGTATTTTCTAACCGAAGCCCAGCTAGGAAAGAAAATTTTCCAAACTTATCTCCATATTGAGTATAAAACGAATTCACGTTTTGATTAAACACAAAGCGGTTTATGAGTCCTAAATTAGGAACAAATACACCAGATCCAAGATCAAGTTCCTCTTCAAGAAAAAAATCGGTATCGGATTGTTCCCAATTACCGCGATAACCCGCTTCAAATTGGGCATCACCCATAGGAAGCACATAATCTACTTGTGCTAAATATTCGTTCTGAAAATTTAAATCTTGTATATTTAAATTCGCAATAGGCTGTACACTAGGGAAGGTCTGGTTTTCTACAATTGGTGTAGGTTGAAACTGTTCGCTGTATGAAAGTTGCAAATCTACGGTTAAGTTGTGACCTTCGGTATTAAAGTCGTTAATGTAGTTTAGAGAAAACTGTGCACTTTTTTCTTCTTCTTGCTCGTCTTCTACACGAAGCGTTCTACGAATTACAGCATTATCTACAAACGCCGTTGCTGCTACCGCAGTTATATCTTCACCATCATTTGTACTGCCGAAAGCACTCGCGGTTAATGAAGATGTTTCGGTTAAGAAATATTCAATACCTAGGTTTAAATTAAAACCACTATTTTTTCTATTAATATCTCGATCTTCTAAAATCCTATCAAAAGCACTACCATCACTAAGGAAAGTATTGTCCGATAATCCATTTCCTGGTGGTTCTCGAAAAGAATAGCCTACTGTGGTAAAAAGGTTGTATTTTTCTTTTCTTAAATTAAGATTGGCCGTAAGTGATGCTGCATTGGGGTAGCCTACAGTGGTATTAATAACACCGTTTAAACCGCGCGTTTTTTCTTTTTTCAATACGATATTCAAAATTCCTGCTGTACCTTCTGCATCATAACGAGCTGAGGGACTTGTAATTACCTCAACTTTTTCTATAGCATCCGCTGGTAATTGGCGTAAGGCATCCGTAGAACCAAAACCTGCTAAAGCAGAAGGCCTTCCGTTTATTAAAATTCTTACATTACCATTTCCACGAAGCGCAATAGCACCATCTACATCAACCGTAACCGAAGGTATATTTCCTAAAGCATCACTAATCGTAGCGCCACTATTGGTTAAATCTTTACCCACATTATAAACTTTTTTATCTAACCGCACTTCTACTGAAGTTCGTTCTGCAACTACCTCAACAGCATCAAGTAACTGAGCATCTTCGCTTAAAAGTATGGTACCCAAATCAACAGATGCATTAAACGCTGTTTGCTTAATTCTGTAGGTTCTAAAGCCAATATATTCTACACTTGCTTTATAATTACCCGCCTCAACTTCAACACTAAAATTTCCTTGAGCATCAGAAATACCACCATTTACATCGGCAGGGTTATCTATGTTCTGTAGAACTAATGTGGCATATTCTAGCGGAACCTTACTTCCTTCATCTAAAATTTTCCCTGAAATAACTACTGTTTTTTTATTCTGATTGGTAGGAGCCTGACCGTTCATATTTAAGGAAGCGATAAGTAAACTGAATGCTAATAAAAACTTCATTTAATTTTTTCTTTGTTAGTTATTGATTTTGAAAAACAACTTTAAAATAATATAGACTCGGTATATGATTTAAATATTGATTTTCAGTACCGATTAATTTAATTACTGGTATATAGACTGCGAAAATATCATTTGGTTTAATGAATTAGGGTTAATAGTTTGTTAAAGTGTTTAACTTAAAACTATTATAGTTAAACAAAAAATGAATTGAGTCAAAATTAGCTTTTCAATTCATTTTTTTGACCATTATAAATAAAGAACGCAGAACCGATAATTTACAAAAGAGCTTTAAAAAAGTACTATTACAAAAATCATCATTAAATTTGCATTTTGAATTTTTGTAGATTGAATTTAAAGCTAATAACAATGATGGAGTATATTCTTCAACCCTGGCCATGGTACTTTTCTGGCCCTTTGATAGCACTTACCATGATTCTATTAGTACTTTTTGGCAAAAGCTTTGGGATGTCATCTAACCTAAAAACAATTTGTACTATTAGCGGTGCTGGCAAATATGCCGATTTTTTTAAGTTCGACTGGAAAGCACAAAAATGGAATTTAGCCGTTGTTTTAGGTACTATTATAGGCGGTTTTATTGCTGTTCATTTTTTATCCGACGGTTCAGCCATAGCTGTAAGTGAAAATACAATTAAAGATTTAAGCGCTTTAGGTTTTGAAAACGTAGGTGAAAATATTTTACCCCAAGAAATTTATGGTTGGGATGCTGTTTTAAGTTTAAAAGGAATGGCTATTCTTGTTATTGCTGGTTTTTTAGTCGGTTTTGGCACAAGATACGCTGGTGGTTGCACTTCTGGACATGCAATTTCTGGCCTAAGCAATTTACAACTCCCCTCTTTAATTGCCGTAATCGGTTTTTTTATAGGCGGATTAATAATGACCTTTTTTATTTTACCCTTATTATTTAGTTAGATGAAAGCATTAAAATTTTTATTAGTAGGTATATTTTTTGGTATCGTTTTAGTGAAATCGGAAGCGGTTTCTTGGTATAGAATCTATGAAATGTTCAAATTCCAATCGTTCCACATGTATGGTATTATTGGTTCAGCAGTTGCCATTGGTGTTATATTTTTTTTAATTGTTAAAAAATTATCACTAAAAAATATATCAGGTCAGGTGATTAGCGCTGCTGATAAAGAAAAAAACTATAAAGCAAATATTTTAGGAGGCACAATTTTTGGTTTCGGATGGGCTTTGGCAGGTGCTTGCCCAGGCCCTATGTATATTTTATTAGGAACAGGCGTTTTTAGTATCTTAATTGTTATTGCGGCTGCATTATTAGGAACTTTTGTTTACGGACTTTTAAAAAATAAGTTACCGCATTAAATAATTTATTGGCTACTACTAGTTTTCATAAACTCGAATGTAGTCGATGACAAACTCTTGAGGTAATAGCTGATCGTCTATTTCATTACCTCCCAAATTACCGCCAACAGCAGTATTTAGTAAAATATAAAAAGGCTGGTCAAAAGGCCAATTTTCTATTGTTTTTTCTGCTGGCTGATACTCAAAAAACAAAACGTCGTCAACAAAAAATTCAATCTTTTCAGCTGTCCAGTTTATAGCATAGGTATGAAAACCTTCTTCTATGCCATCAACCAAAGTTGTTTTGGTATAGGCGTTTGTCCCATGCCTATCTTTGAAATGTAGGGTATTAAACACTGTGTTAGGCTTTCTACCAATGTACTCTAAAATATCAATTTCTCCTGTTTGCGGCCAACCTACTTCCGAAATATTCGAGCCGAGCATCCAAAAAGCTGGCCATAAACCTTTGCCTAAAGCTAATTTTGCTCTAGCTTCTATTCTACCATATTTAAACTCTTTTTTTGCTTTAGTCGTGATCCGAGTCGAGGTGTAAACGCCATCTTCTTTTTTTATCTGAATAGATAATAGGCCATCTTTAACGATATGGTTGCTTTTCGTATAAATTTGCTTTTCATTATTTCCCCAACCACATAAATTAGGACAACCATCACCTAATTCAAAATTCCATACCTCTTCATTTAATGTTGTTCCGTCAAAATTTTCTTCCCATATAAGTTTTGGTGCTTGGGCGCAACCCATAGAAAATAATAAAAAAAACAAAAAAGTATATGATAAATAGTCACGCATAATATTATTCAATTACAGAAAAATCGGCTTCTAATATTGTCTTTGAACTTCCGCCGAGAAATACTTTAAAATCTCCTGGTTCAACTTCCCACCTATTATTAGCGGTATAAAATTGGAGTTTTTCTTTATTAATTTGAAAAGAAACAGTTTTTGATTCATTGGCTTGTAAAGTAACTAGCTTAAAATCTTTCAGCTCTTTAACCGGTCTTGTTATACTACCAACAAGATCACGAATATATAATTGCACAACTTCTTGACCCGCTACTTTACTAGTATTTTTAAGTGTTAAAGTAAGGTTCAGTGTACCATCTTTATGGATTGTTTTAGTATCGAGTTTTAAAGCTGAATATTCAAATTTAGCATAACTAAGTCCGTGACCAAATGGGTATAAGGGCTCATTACTACTATCGCTATAGTGCGACCAAAAAACAAGATCGTCACCAGGATTATTTGGTCTACCGGTATTTTTATAATTATAATAAATAGGTATTTGACCTACATTTTTCGGGAATGTCATAGGTAATTTACCACTTGGGTTATAATCTCCATACAATACTGATGCAATAGCATTACCACTTTGAGTACCTAGATGCCAAGCCTCAACTATGGTAGGGATGTTTTCATCAGCCCAATTAATGGTTAGGGGTCTGCCATTCATCAACACCAATATTATATTTTTATTAACGGCATAAACTGCCTTTAATAATTCTTCTTGCAAGCCTGGTAAATCTAACAATGTTCTACTACGAGCCTCACCACTTTGAAAACCATACTCTCCGAGAACCATAATTACAGCATCTTTATCCTTTGCAGCCTCAACGGCTTCTTTAATTCCTGATCTATCTGTAGTATTTATTTTTGTTTCTTTTATAAATAGATTTTCTCCTATGGTTAGCGCAACACCTTTTTCATAACTTAATTTATTTCCTGAATAATTTTGTAAGCCTTCTAGAACAGAAACGGCTGAGTTATCATCTCCCGCAATACGCCAACTTCCTAAAGGACTATTTTTATCGGCCGCCAGCGGACCAATTAACGCAATATTCATCCCATTTTTTTTTAATGGCAATAAATCATTTTCGTTTTTAAGAAGTACAATTGACTTTTTTGCCATATCTAAAACAGCATCATTGTGCTCTTTACTCCCAATTACTTCTTTCTCCCTTTCTACATTACAATATAAATATGGATCATCAAATAAGCCTAATTCGAATTTTACTTTTAAAATTCGTTTTACAGCATCATTTATATGACCGATATCTACTTTACCTTCTTTAACTAATTCCTCTATATATTTTACATATACATACGATTCCATATCCATATCAGAACCCGCATTTAGGGCTAGCTGGGCTGCGTGTTTGCCGTCTATAGCGAAGCCATGATTAATCATCTCCCCAATAGAACCCCAATCTGATACTACAAAACCTTTATAATCCCATTCCTTTTTTAAGACCTCTCGTTGAAGAAAAGTATTTGCTGTTGCGGGTACGCCATTTAATTCATTAAAAGCATTCATAAATGTTTTTACATCAGCTCTAATTGCAGCCTGAAAAGGAGGGAAAATAGTATTGTATAAGGTTGATGTTCCTACATCTACCGTATTATAATCTTTTCCAGATTCTGAAAAACCGTAACCTGCAAAATGCTTGGCACAAGCGGCAATCGTATTTGGCAATGATAGATTTTCTCCCTGAAACCCTTTAACTCTTGCGTACGCTATTTCGCTCCCTAAGTAAGGATCTTCACCAGCACCTTCCATAACACGACCCCATCTAGCGTCTCTAGAAATATCAACCATAGGCGCAAAGGTCCAATTTATTCCACTAGCAGCAGCCTCAGTAGCAGCCACCTCAGCCGATGTACGAATGGCATTCATATCCCAACTAGCAGCTTCCGCTAAAGGAATAGGGCTTATGGTTTTAAACCCATGTATAACATCAAAACCTATAATTAATGGAATCCCTAAACGTGTTTCTTCAACAGCAATTTTTTGTACTTTTCGCACTTCTTCTACTCCAGTTACGTTTAGCATGGAACCTACTAAACCTGTTTTAAGATGTTCATATTTACTGGCTGCATCTCCATTTTCTGGAGCTGGTCCGGTAACATTCCAAAAACCATTATATTGGTTCATTTGTCCGATTTTTTCTTGTAAGGTCATCAGCTTTAAAACTGAATCTACTTTTTGATCAAGAATATTCGTTGAATTTTGGGCTTGCACTTGAAATGCTAATAAGAGAATCCCTATTAAAATTTTATATCGCTTTGGAGTAAATTTCATCATTACTATTACATTTTTCGTGAAAATAAAAAAAAGCAACCAGACGATAAACATCTAGTTGCCTTTATGTATAGAAAATTATTTATTGATACACCCTTACATAATCAACTTCCATCGTTGATGCTGAAAAACTACTATCTATGGTACCGCCTAAAGTACCACCCATAGCGATGTTCATGATCAAAAATTGATCTGCATTAAAAGGCCAATTCTGAAGCGTTTTGTTCGCTGGATTGTAGGTGTAGTATATTTCATCGTCTACTAAAAAAGAAATTTGATTAGCAGACCAATTTATAGAATACACATGAAATTCCGTCGATACATTTGGGATTGTTGTTGATCCTTTATTCACGGTATTTCCAAAGCTAGAAGGAGTATGTATTGCAGCCAGTATTTCATTTGGGTTGTTGCCCACATGCTCCATAATATCTAATTCGCCACAAGCAGGCCAACC
>JANQTG010000038.1:0-1205 GCA_030731855.1 Cellulophaga sp.
GAATGGGAAGTATTGATGAAGAAATTACGACCAAAGAAGTAGATATTATCAAAAACTATGTTTTAAAACCTGATAATATGCTAGACGAAGTAGAACTAATTTACGAGATGCCTGTAAGTATTAAAGGCGATACTTTAATTTACAATGCAGATTCTTTCGCCACTGGCACAGAAAGAAAACTAGAAGACGTACTTAAAAATTTACCAGGTGTAGAAATTAACGCTGACGGACAAATTGAGGTTGAAGGTAAAGTGGTGAGTAAATTAATGGTAAATGGTAAAGATTTTTTTGATGGAGATACCAAATTAGCTACAAAAAATATCCCATCAAATGCTGTTGATAAAATTCAGGTTTTAAGAAACTACTCCGAAGTTGGCCAGTTAAGTGGCGTAACCAACAACCAAGATAATGTAGCCTTGAATATTAAATTAAAAGAGGGTAAAGAAAGTTTTTGGTTTGGAAATGTCACTGCCGGTGGAGGTGCATCACCCGAAAATGAATTGTACGTATTAACCCCTAAACTTTTTTACTACAGCCCAAAATTAAGCCTAAATTTTATTGGAGATTTAAATAACCTTGGAGAGCAGGCCTTAACCAATAGAGATATTCGTAATTTTGGTGGTGGTTTTAGAGCCCCTAGCAGAGGTAGTGGCACGAGTATTAGTCTTGGGAGTAATAATCTTAATTTTTTAACTACTCAGGCAAACGCTTTACAAATTGAAAGTAAATTGGCTACAGGTAACTTTAGTTATTCACCAAACAAAGCTTTAGATTTAAGCGGATTTCTTATCTATAGTAGTAGCCGAATTTTATCACAAGAAACAAGCTTTGTTCAATATACAAATCCAGAATTCGGTATTCCAGATGAAGCACAAGAACAATCGAGCAGAGAGGGTTCTGATCAGGTTTTGTTAAAATTAAGCGCTGCTTACAAACCCAATAGTAACAATCAATTAGATTATGATGTTTTGGGGAGAATATCTAATGACACCCAAAACCAGAATTTATTTTCTTCAGTAATTGGTAATACCACCCAATTTGAAGATGTAAAACCATACAGCATAAATCAAAATGTAAATTATTATTACACGTTAGATGAAAACAATATTTTCGCCTTTGAAGCACAGCACTTATTTAAAAATGAAGATCCTTTTTACAATGCACTTTTAGTAAATGACCCAAATGGTTTGGATGCTTTTGATACC
>JANQTG010000038.1:1215-6571 GCA_030731855.1 Cellulophaga sp.
CCTTAGGATTAGATACGTCATTAACTAACTATAATTTAGGACAAAACAGACAAATAAAATCAAACCAATTAGATGCTAAGCTCGATTATTTTAGAATCCTGAATGCAAAAAGTAATCTAAATTTTACACTTGGTACTATTTTGAGTCGCCAAGATTTCAATTCCAATATTTTTCAATTTTTAGAAGATGGTTCTCAATTTAATCCTACTCCTATAATAAATGATGGTTTGGCAACGAACGATACGCAATACAACTTTAGTGACATCTATTTAGGAATGCGTTATCGTTTAAAAGCTGGAAAATTTACGATTACTCCAGGCGTTTCGGCACATGCCTATGGCAATAAAAATGTACAATTCGGAGAAACTTTCGAAGAAAATTTCTTTAGAATACTGCCAGAGTTCGAAACTAGAATCGATTTTAAAAAGAGTGAATCGTTAACCCTAAATTACAACATGGCTAATAATTTTACCGATGTAACTCGTTTAGCGCAAGGCTTGGTTTTAAATAATTTTAATAGCATTCAGTTTGGAGAGCCTGATTTGCAAAATGCTTTATCACATAATGTAAGTCTGTTTTATAGTAGCTTTAATTTATTCAACTATACCAATGTTATTGGTAGATTATCATATTCAAACAATATTGACCAGATACGAAGTGTGACTAATTTTGAAAATGTCATTAGAACAAATACCTTCTTTAATTCTAATTTTGCTGACGAAAACGTTTCTGCTTTTGGTCGTGTACAACGCACTTTTGGCAAAGTAAGAGCCACGCTAAACGGGAATTTCAATTACAGTAAAATTAATCAATTTATTCAAGGGCAACAATCTGTTAATGAAGGCTTTACACAGACATATACGCCTGGCGTGCGCACTAACTTTAAAGTAGCTCCAAATCTGAGTTTAAATTATCGCTACAGCGTAACAAATAACAACCAAGGTAGTAGAGAGACGAAATTTGTTACCAATGCACCTTCGGTTGAGTTTGATGCTTACATCTGGAAAAGAGTAACCTTAAGAAGCAATTATACCTATACCAATCAAGATACTGGTGATGGTAATTCTCAATCGTTTCAAAATTGGGACGCCTCTTTAGCCTATAGAAAAGATAAAGACGCGAAATGGGAATATGAAATTAGAGCAACAAACCTTTTAGATATTGATTCTCAAATACGTAATAGTGCTAACAACCTATCGGTTTTTACTTCTGAAACCTTTATTCAGCCACGATTCGTGACCTTTAGGTTTATTTATTCGTTGTAACCTGTAACCGAAGAGCTGCACTCAGCCTTAGTTTTAAAGAAATGAAAATTAGCTACTTATCGTAATGATTAGTAGCTAAGTTTTTTTTAGCTGCAATCGCTTCCTCTACAAAATTGATGGGAACCTGTAGAATTTTCTAAAAGCAATGAAATTATTTTGGCTGAACTTTTTTTTAATCTAGTACATATCATTTTTACGTCCTCACTTTAGTCTTTAAAAAAAAAGCCACGATTAAAGTCGTTACGACACCCATTATTAAAGTACCTATAGTGCTTTGTATCATATAATTCTTTAAATTAAAGTAGGCTTGAGCCTCTTCCAAAGAGCTATGATACCCAATTTCCACCGAATGTGCAATAACGTTTGGGAAATACTCCGGAGTAATGATGGTGGAAATGACCCATTGCGTTAGTGGTGTAAATATAGTAATAAGGAGTGTCATGATCAGTCCTGAAAACAAGCCTTGTTTAAAAGTCATTTGACCGTTGAAGTCTTTTTTCTTCTTTTCTTTTAAAGCAAATAAATATACCAATATTGCAGGAATAGCAAACAAGTTGGTCAAATACATATGTAAGTCAATATGCGTGCTATGCAAGCCCACTAGTTTCTCCAGTACCATCCAAAGAAGGGTCATCACTATAAATAGCATTGCCCATTTGATCTCAAGTCTAATTTTTTCCATGATGTTGTTTTTATAAGATTCCTAATGAATAAGGTTATCTTTTTTAGATCCCATTGAAAAAGGTGCGAAGAGCAACAGGCACCCCTATTTTTCTTTGCACAGGCATTCGTATAAAAAACAAACAAGAAAAAATAGGTCAAAGGCAAAATTAAAACCTTACCTTAAGTTTAAAGATTTATTTCACATACTTTTTCATCCAAGCTAAATATCTTTCTAACCTGTCTTTTTGAAAAGAAGGTCTCCTTATCCCATGATGTTCCCCAGGATATACAATTAATTGGGTTTCCCTACCTAACCTTTTCATCGCCATATACATTTGTTCAGAATTTAAAATAGGAACATTCCAGTCATCGCTGCCGCCCATCCATAGGGTGGGAGTTACTATTTTTGCCACATCATTATAAGGAGAAATACGCTCCCACGCCTCTTTATTTTCCCAAGGCAAGCCCAATTCTTGCTCCCAAGTAAGCTGGTAATGATCATGCCCATAGTTTGCTCGATATAAAGCTTCACTAGCACCAGACATCGCTGCTTTAAATCGGTTTGTTTTTGTAATTACATAATTAGTTAAAATACCTCCGTAAGACCACCCACCAACGGTTAGTAGGTTTGGATCAGCATATCCTTCTGCGATTGCATAATCTATAGCAGACATTACATCTTGGTAATCTAAGTTACCCCAATCAGCAAATATAGCTTTACAAAAATCTTCACCATAACCCGTTGAGCCCCTTGGATTAATAAGTAGTACAACGTAGCCGTTGGCTGCAAATAATTGTGGTTCTGTATCAAAAGAAAAATCATACTGTGCGGTAGGTCCGCCGTGAATCCATAAAATAGTAGGGTACTTTTTTGAAGCGTCAAAATCTATCGGTTTTACTACAAAACCATCAATAGGAGTTCCATCAGTACTTTTAAAATTAATTTTCTCAATAATGGGTTTTTTAGTGGTCGCTAAAAGCTCGTCATTTACCGTAGTGAGTTCTTTTAATTCGTTCTTTTCAAAAATATATAAGTTGTTTGGCCTGTCTACTTTTCCTAAAAGTGGAATTATAGTTTCTCCATGGAGCGCATAATTAGCAACACTTATATTTCCTGAAATAACTCTTTTAAGGTTTTTACCTTTTGGGTCTACCGAAGCCAAAACACTTGCACCATTTTCTTCTAAAAGAAATAAAATAGATTTACCATCTTTTGAGAACTTTGGCATGCTAATATTACGATCTAAACTTTCCGTTAAAACACTTGCTTGGCCACCAACAGAAGGTGATATAGCTAACTTTTCGCCTGCATACCAAAGTAATTTACCATTCAAAACAGTTTTATAGGCTATAGATTTTCCATCAAGACTCCAGGTAGGAGAATCATCCTTATTTGGATTGGTGGTTACCTGCACTAAGGGTTGCTTTTCTGCCGAATCTGATACAGAAACTACCCATATATTGGTATCTGCATTACTATCTGGATCTTCAGTTCGGTTACTTACAAAGGCAATTTTTTTGCCATCAGGGCTCCAAACAGGATCACTATCATCAAAATCTCCAAAAGTTAATTGCCTTGCAAGACTGTCTCCTGGGATAAGAGTATAAATATGATTTCGATACCGATCAAGGTACCCAACATAATCTTGTTTAAACTGTCTGCGATCTATCACATAAGGTTTTACTTTTTTGTCATCTTCTTTATCGGCTGTTAGTTCTTCTGGCTTAGGGTCTGTTAATACCAGTAATAATTTATTTTCAGTAGGAGACCATTCATGTTCATTAACGCCTTGAGGAATTTTGGTAAGCACTTCTGAATCGCCACCTAATCTGTTAGAAAGCCAAACTTGTGTTTTTTCATCGTCACCTTTACTAGCTAAAAACGATAAGTATTTATTGTCAGTACTCCAACGTGGTTGACTGGCAGAATATTCCTTACTAGTAACGGCTATTGGTTCTCCACCTGTTATTGGTATCTTATAAACCCTTCTAAGTCCTTTGTCTTTTTTTAAATCGTTTTCTGATACGGTGTATGCCACCCATTTTCCATCAGGACTGATTTGTACATCAGAAACCGACTTTAATGATAGTATTTTTTCAATAGTTATTGCCTGTTGATTATTTTGAGCTAAAAGATTTATGCTCCATAAAAATAACAGTAATAGAGAAATTTTTTTTACTTGAATATGCATTGTAGTCTTAGATTAAATTAGTTAATTAAATATACTAAACAATTTTATATATGGCTCCTAGCATGCCAATAATAAAATTATTTTAGGGTTATCCATTAGACACATAAACCCAAACCTCCAGAAAAGTCTGTAATAACTATGTTTTTTCTACGTAGTAGCCATAATTATGTACCGTCAATACTTTACCGTGTAGTTAAATCCAATTCCAATTGTATTTGATTTTGTCCATTTTCCCTGGCTTGAAAATCTATACGCCGTAGAATTGCCCAATAATGCTGCTGAAAAATATACTTCCTCCTCTTCTTTTTGGTTTTCCAACAATTCAATTATCGCATAGAAATCTTCTTCTACAACAATATTATATTTTTCAAGGTCTAAGGTAAAATCTCCTTCTTTTACGTTAATTGAGAATATTATATTCTCTTTGACTATTTTTTGGTTGGGTAATCCGTCCTTAATATTATAAAAATTCATTCGAAACTTTACTCTTTCACTCGTATTAGATACAACATTAACGTGAAATTTTTCAATGAAAGTTGGGCTATGTTTTATTATATAACCTTTATGCCCATTTCCTCTCCAGCGTCTGCGTAACTGCATACGCCTTTAACTAACTTCTTTTTGATTTTATTTCCGATTATTTTTTCTTTTAGTTTTTTATTTGTAACCACAACTTCGTTTAACTCCATAATTTCTGGTAAAAGTTCAATTGTTAAATTTACTTTAATTATTGCTGCATAATCCTTTGCAAGCATTGATTTTGGTTGATATCCGATTGTGGAGAACCTTATTGTATGATTTATTAAATTCGACGGGATTTCGAATTTGAATTTGCCTTCGTCAGTTGAGACTGTTCCCTTTTCTTTATTCACAATACCGATATTCACGTATGGAATGGGTTCGGCTGTCTACGCATCTTTAACAATTCCTTCTGTTCAATTTTGTGCACATAGTGGTAAACTTAAAAGAAAAAGAAAAATATTGATTTTGAATTTCATTTTTTACTTTTTATGGCTAACAGATTTGAATATTAAAAATAGACAATTCAGAAAACATAACTGTCGGCCCAAAACGAATTTGATTAAATACCGAAAACTTGGGTAAACCACTGTCTAAACTATGTTTTATAACCATCCGTTGTAGGTAGGCTTTATTTCTTTTTCTTCTCCAATTTCTTTTGGTTCTTATCTAAAAACTCCGAATAAAATTCCAAAAGAGAACTTTCACTGTCAAGGA
>JANQTG010000039.1:0-11788 GCA_030731855.1 Cellulophaga sp.
GCGATAATAACGCTAAAAAGCGTCATCTTCGTCAGGGCTACGCTACACCCCGAAAAAAAATTTTTCGAGCTGCAAATATACAACAATACTTAACACTACAAAGATTTAAAAATATAAAAAGAAACTTATAATATAAGTTCCTTTTTATCATCTGAATTTCACCTTTTAATGCCTATCTATATAATGTAAAATGACCTACGTATTGTTGCTTTTCTTTATCA
The DNA here is from genome assembly GCA_030731855.1 of Cellulophaga sp. Classification (GTDB taxonomy): domain Bacteria; phylum Bacteroidota; class Bacteroidia; order Flavobacteriales; family Flavobacteriaceae; genus Cellulophaga. The sequence goes on from JANQTG010000039.1 coordinate 222, forward strand.
TTTGCATTTACAACATACCAGTAATCGCCTGTAGGCACTTCATTACCCTCATAGGTACCATCCCAAGTTTTAAATTGATCGAGTATGGCAACAACGCGGCCGTATCTATCATAAATTTTAACTTCTATTAAAGGAAAGTATTGTGTGTTGGTTGGTGCCCATCTATCATTTATCCTATCACCATCAGGTGTAAAAAAGTTAGGGATTTCTACCATGGTATTAAAATCAAACGGTATGGTCACCATTGCCACACAACCTCTTTCGTCTTCTACTTGAACGACAACATTTGCATCCATAATAATATTAAAAACATTATCAGTTGAAGGTGGTTCATCTAGAAAAGTATACCTATAATTTCCATAGCCACCAGTGGCAATTGCCGTAATTTCATCTGGTGCAGTTTTAGACACAGACAATGTAAGTGGCATATAAGAATCAACTGTAAAGCTTACTTGATTCATACACCCATTACTGTGATAGATATAAACAGTATGGTCTCCTGGTGTCAAATCTCCAAACGTATCAATAGCTGCAGCAAGTGTTATATCATTTACATCTAAACTAAAGAGTAATTCTGATGCTAAAGATTGGTCGACCATTGCCACTGTTACTGAATTGTTAGGGAAAATACCTTCACAACCGTACTCAGGAATTGCAATAGCTTCTAAATCTACTCCCAAACCAATGCTTACGACTCTTTCATCAGTACATCCATTAACATCTCTTACATATATTCGGTATGACTCGCCGCCCTGAAGATTTTCAAATAATAAATTATCATTTCTAACAAAACCTTGGTTTGGATCACTTGGGTCTGGCACAATAAAACCTGAGCCGTCCACTCTAGTTTCATAGTAGCGCACAAAAGTCGAGGCATCTATAAAAGGAGTTCCTCCTGTAATCGTTATTTGAACCTGACCGTCATAAGCGTTTAAACATATTTCTGGCTGTGTAATAACATTTGAAATAGATAGGTCATCAGGTTCTGTAATTGGTGCAATTGGCACTAACTCTCCACAACCCTTATCATCTTTAATCAAAATCTCATAGTTTGATCCTGCAGCAAGATTCTCAAAAATATACACATTAGGATTATCTGGGTCACTAAAGAATTCATTAAAATTTGGATTAATAGCAAATTGAACTAAGCCGACGCCACCATTAAGAATCTCGACAGTTATACTACCATCATCAAGTCCATTACAAGAAATGTTTGATGTGGTAATTGTGTAAAGAATTGGATCTGGACGAAGTACTACTAATGGACCTTCAACATCGCTACAGGTTAACCCGCTGGTAACTACAATATAATACTCACCCTCTGATAAATTTTCAAAAGTACCATCGTTTTGCGGACCTCGAACAAGTGTTGCTGAAGGATCTGGATTAAAGGCTGTATATGCAGAAGCTGCTGGAACAGGATTCCCAAGATATAAGGTGTACATTTGATTTCCAATACCACCTGATGAGAATGATTCTATTCTTCCGTCATTTTCGTTAGCACAAGAAATATCATCTGGTAGATTTACCACTAAATCAATCGCTTGAGCATCAACTAGAGTAATACCTTCAGATCGTAAACTTGTACAAGCACCAGCTCCTCCGACTTTACGGACATCATATTGATAAAAACCTTGTACTCCATCTATCAGCACTGAATTACCTACAATTGGAATGAAAGGATCCGTAGTGGCTGCCGAAATTGATCTATATTCGTAACTAAAGCCTACTTCGGGATTTTCTATACTCAAACGCATTTGTCCTTGTCCACCACAACCTGGTGCTCTCACTTGAACTAGTTTAGGGTCAATTGGTGGTGGTGGAATTACGTAATATGGTATACTCGCACCTACACATTCAAAACTTGAAGACACTTCAATCGCATACCAACCCGCACTTATAAATCCACTTGACACCCCATCAAAAGTTGGTGTATCTTGCAATCCACTTCTTGAATTCACATCAGTATTATCGTTACTGTTCAAGTATAATAATTGGTACTTGTAACCAGATCCCGCTACACCGCCACTAGCACCTGCCATGGCAGTGGTACTATCACCAGATGTAGGATCAAAAGCCTCCAATACGGCATTATTTCCATCTGGACAAACTAGCCCCTGAGGTTCACGAATACCAACCAAAATAGGATCTACGGCATCCAAAGTAATATCAAAAGAGCTTAGACACTGCTCAGCATCTCTAACTTCAATTTTGTAATTACCACTAGCTAAGCCGTTGAATTCATTAGCCGCTCCAAAAGCAACTTCTTCGGAGTATAAATTACCCGCTATTGAAATAGTGCCTGATGGGTCTTCTTTTAACAATCGGTAAGCATAGGGTGATAAATCCCAACCACCGATACCAGTTGCTATTATATTTCCTGCGTTATCATTACAACTTACATTATCTATTTCTATGGCAGAAACAGCTAATGTTCTGTTTGGTGTTCTTATGTTCGCAACATTACTGTTATTTGAACATTTTGGAAGATCGATAGCTCTAACTCTTACATAAAAATTACCACCTGGTAATCCTGAAATTCGTGCATCGTCAGCATTTACATCGGGATAATTAGCCGTATCAAAAGTTCCTGACGCAATCGAAGTGGTTTGGGTCACATCATCACTTCTATAAACGTCATATGTATATACTCCGACATAATTAGATACCGATATAAACAACGCACCATTGGTATCTCCAAAACACTGTATCGGATTTGCTTCTCTTATCGTTACAATTGGAGTTATTGGTGCAATTACGTTATGTCTAGGCAATGGGTATAAACATCCCGTTACATTATCCCTTACTACAAATAAATATTCTCCTGTGGTAGGTAAGCTAATATCTACAAATAAATTCCCTCCACTATTGGTTACATCTGCAACAGCTGTAGCCGACGTTGTTTGTATGGTAAAGTCTGTAGTTCCTGTAACCGTAATTCTAACTACCTCTGCATCTTCGCAATTTAAAACTGACTCAACGCTAAAAACACTTTGAACTTCTGAAGGTGGCGTTATAATCGGAAGTGTAATTTCATCTCTACAGCCATTACCATCTATAGCGTAGACTGTAATTGTTTGCGTTGAACCATTATCAATAATTTCAAAGATATTTGAAGATTGATAATTTTCATACCCCGTAATGCTGTATTGATATCCAGATCCGACTGTTCCTACTTGGTCTATATTTACTGTAATAATTGAAGAACTAAATCGGTTTGCACCTATCTCACAGGTAAAAGCTGTATTTGTTGCTGATATTTCAAATACAGGAGGATTTGTAATATTCATTATATTAGATAAAATAGTACAGCCCTTATCCGTTATTACCTCAACTTGATAATCACCTTCACTCAAATTATTAAAAACTCCTGTAGCGTTATTACCAACAACTGAGGATGTAGTTGTGTTTGTCAAAATATAATTTATAGGACCATCAACATCTGTACCTGCTTGAAGGGTAATAGTAACACTACCATCATTAGCACCAGAACAACTTATGTTTTCAACCAGTTCAGCATCTATTATTGGTGGTACAGCTAAATCAAGATTAACAGGAATTGTGAAAGCACAGAAACCAGCTCCGTCATTTACCAAATTATCAGTAACTAAAATTAGGTAATTACCAGGACTTTGATTTATAAATATACCTGTATTGTTAGTGGGTACACCCCCTATTGGATTTCCTAAATTATCTTGTAATTCAAATACAAAATCACCACTACCACCATTCGTTGTTACTGTAATGGTTCCATCGGCATTATTACAAGTAGGCAAGGCTGTAAATTCTCCTGTTCCAGATAAAAATTCGTAAACTTCGGCAGTTCCAACTCCTATACAGCCATTGGCATCTGTGACATCTACCGTGTAAGTTCCTGGAGTACTTACGGTGTAAGGCGCTTCCCAAAGATTAGAAATCGCATTAAAGATTCCAAACTTACTTTCCCCATTAAGGGTAAAACTTGGCGTATTTACCCAAGCTGGCATAGTAACTGTTATATTAAACGATGATGCAGATGCCGCACATTGATTATCAACAATACCTATTGGTGCTGGCAAAGCTGGCTGTTCGAGTATAATATCATCCGACACGTTAAACGTACAATTTCGACCATCTTTTACCCAAATATCATATGAAATACCGACCAAACTGCCTGGTAAAATTGCCGTATTGCTTGATGTAAAATCATCGGAAGGATCTGTTGGTGTTAAAGTACCATCGCTATCAACTGGGCTTCCTGAAGGCACAAATGCATAAGTATAAGGACCACCATCACCACCACTACCTCGAACAGTTAATTGTCCTAAAGCATTACAATTTGCTGGAATGTTTGATATAATATCTATGGTAGGGCTATTTAAAGTTACATCGACCATATCAGCATCCGTACACGTATCCGAATCTGTTACACGAACGGTATAATTACCTGGAATGACATCAAAAAATCCAGTATATGAAGAACCAGGACCACCTGTTACCACAGGAATATTGGTTTGTAAAATAGTATTAGTTTGTGGATCTATCAAATCTATCGTAATAGGACCAATAAATTCTATTACTGTAAAATCAACGCGCCCGTTACCTAAATCATCACAAAAAACTGGAGGTGAACTTGCTTGTATATTTAAATCTGTCGGTGCGTCAACAGGCGCTATTTCTTCAAAATAAATACAGCCTGTACCTAAATCGGTCACCTCAACAGAATAGGTTACTCCTAATTGCAACCCGTTAAAGGTATGACGTCTTGGAGGACTATTAGGGCTGATAGGAGCATTTGGATCTCCGACTAGTCGAATTAAAAAATTAGGTCCTACGCCACCTACAATTTCAACAGTATTTGAAAAACCTGCAATATTACACGTTGGCGTTACTGTATCAGGAACAACCGTTAAATCTGTTTGAGCAATGGTTATTGCATCAGCATCACTGCACCCTAAAGCATCAACCGTTCTAACAATATAATCCCCTGGTATTAAGCCAGGATGCGTAATTGTCTCTGTTGTACTTACTGTAGGACCTACTCGCACTATTTCGTTTCCAAAAATATCTGAAACGATATAGGTAAAATTTGGTGTTCCGTTATTAACGCTATTCACCACAATGCTTCCTGCACTTGTGCCTGAAACACTACAATTGGCATTAATTGAAGAAATGATGGCATCTGGGGCGGTATTAGGACTTGTTGGAATAACAGCCGATAATCCAGAAGTTAAACAACCCCTTGCATCGCGAACGGTATAATTATAGGTTTGCCCTGCTGTTAAACCTGTATATACGGTTTGTGAAGAAAAGGTTCCCGTATTTCCAAAATCAATAACATATGGAGCAATTCCGCTTGTGGCATCGGGTACAATTTGTACACCACCACTTAAAGGATCGCCACAACTTGCGGGTATTAAATTTGCTGTTGCAAGAATATTTAAAGGATCGTTTACTTCTAAAGGCGAAGACAACGCTTCGCAAGTTTGATTATCTAAAGCTCTAAAAACATAATTTCCACCTATGGTAACTGGGTATAAAAAGGAGTTTGCTGTAAAGTTTTGTAAAGGTCCAAAAGTTACACCATTATCTGTACTTACTTGAAATTGCTTTGGAGTAGCATTAGATAAATAGCCATTTGATATGGTTACTCTTATTTGGCCAGGAGCACCTCCACAAGGAATTTCAGTTTCAATAGCCGTACTTACCCTTAAAGGTCTATTAATGATAATTGAGGTAGTATCGGTACAATTATTAGCGTCTCTTACCTCCAAAAGATGATTTCCTGGTAATAAATTTGTAAAAAAACCATTTGTTTGATACGTTCCGTTATTTATTCGATAAGAATAACCCGGCGTTCCTCCACTAGCTACGACCGTTACTGAGGCACCTGAAATTGGTTCGTAACATACATTTGATGAAACAATACTTATTGTGGGAGCATCTAGAGGGGTTAGTTGAAAATCAGTAGTTGCCGTACAACCTTCAGAGTCTTCAACCGTTAATCTATATGGATTAGCAACTGTGGAAGCTTGCGTAAGGTTTCCAAAAGTTCTACTGCTTCTTGGGCCTGCTATTGTTCCATCCGGATATACTAAAGTATACCGATTTCCTCCCCATCCACCTGTACTATTTGCAACTACCCTACCAACATTCCCATTAGCACAGGTCATCGGTGTTATCGTTGGGTTTAATACAAACGTTGCAGATGCTTCGATAACAATAGAAGCTGTGTCGGTACAACCTGTATCTGCATCTGTTACCGTAATAATGTAAGTACCAGCTCCTCTGCCTACTAAAGCTACCTCACTTGTATTTTGCGCGGCACTTACAGGCTCTGAATTAATTTGGTAGGTATAGTTAGTTCCAAAACCGTCTATTACAAAAGTACCACTACCATCCGTAGCACCAACACAAACTCTTTTATCACCATCTGCTTTAACACGAGCTCTTATGGAACTAATAACTACAGGGGTAAAACTCTCTGTATAACTACATCCATTTACATCTTGTATTCTAAAAGTATAGGTTGTTGATGTATTTAGACCTGCAAAAGTACTATTAGCGCCATTATTAAGCGTAATAGGACTTATAACGCTGTAATTTGCTATTGCAGAATTACTTGTTGGTATTAATTCAACATCTGTTGTTCCTAATGCACAATTAATATTACTCTGAATAAACTCTAAATTTGTCGGAGGATCTACGGTATCAATACTAATTGTTGTAAGTTCTAACCTACAACCACTATCGTCTCTAATAATAGGCGTGTAATTCCCCGGAGGTAGATTTGTGTACAATGTGCTACTTGAAAAATTAAGGCCATCTATGCTAAACTCGTAGCCTGAACCCGATCCGCCACTTGCAGTACCAAACTGAATACTACCACCGTTAGTTCCACCTGCAACAATACAGGTTTCATCTGATAATTTTGTTACTGTACCACTTACCGTTGCCTCACTACTTACCGTAACTGGTGGCAAAACCATAGTACAAGAAAAACTACCTTGTTGATACCTAACTTCTAAGGCATTATAGGTTCCGTCTGCTACAGATATTCTAGTGCTTGTGATCCATGGGGCGCTAGTATTTATTCGGTACGATAAATTATAACCTCTGGCATTACCTACATTAAAATTAATTTTTGCACCTCCATTGGTACAAGTCCCATTTATTCCAGTGGCTGTTACATTAGGGGGACTAAGTTCTTGAACGTTAGCAGCTGCTGTTATGGTACAACCATTAGCATCTGTAATTATAAAGTCGTAATCTCCCGGGGTTGTAACATTATGTGTAGTTTGTCCAGTAAAAGGAGCACTAACTGAACTACCATTAACAGTATACGTATAAGGGGCTGCACCTCCAGAAGTTCTCAAGATAATTGGAACATTGGTAATATTTGAACAACCAAAACTAGTATTCACCTCGGTAGAAGCTGCCAAAGCAAATAGACCATCCCCTATAACTATAGCAGCACCATTCACATCTAAATCTTGTCTTGGTGCTGAAATTCCATTTGCTGGATCGCCCTTGCATTGTTGTGTTTCTACCTGAATACTATAACTACCAAAACCAACCGCAGCAAATGTGTAGGTATTACTAGCTATAAAAGAAGTAAATTCTTGTGGAAAGCCATTATTGTCTAAAAGAGTATATTTATAAGGGCCCGGAACGTCATTTACTTGAACCGAAATGCTTCCATTTTCACCAAAACAATTAGCATCAACAAAAGTAACATCAATATCGATTTCTTTAGCTTCAATAACTATAGGACTGTAAGGATATTCACAGGTGTTTGGTGTATTTCTCAACCTAGCTTTAACAATGTAAGTACCTGGTTGTAAACCATCAAAAATTGCTCCTTGCCATGCTCCAAACCCAGATCCACCATCTATGGCATATTCATAAGCACTAGATAAATTGGTGATTTGGATTCTTCCGTCTACACCACATATGTAATCTCTTTTTACAAAAGTCTGACTTATAATACTTTTCTTTACTTTAATATAATAATAAGATCCACCATCTACTCTAACCCTATATTCAGCTCCGGATGATGCCGAGATAGCATTTGCATTTAAAGTTAAACTCGAAGCACTTCCTGCTGCTACCCATGAACCACCGCAAGTATAGGTAGGGCATTCTTCATCTATATTAAATGTAGTACAAGCACTTGTTGTTAATCGCTCCCATTCATAAGTTCCGTATGCTTGGTCTAATGCAATTACACGATTATCAAAATTTCCACATAAGTTAAAACGCGCTAAAGTAGCGCCGTCATTAACACAAGTGGCTGTAATATCTGCGTTTGCTATAATGGTATTAAAAAAAGGAGCAACCGCTTCTACTTTTTTTAGAGTTTTAATATTTGTTTGATCTGAGGCTACTATATCCTCAGAATTTTGGAGAGAAGTAAAAAAAGCATCGTGTATTTTTACAGCAACCTCATTCAAGTAGTCTTGCCGATTATTAGCAATTAAACTGCTAATAATCAAACAAAAAACAACAGATACAGAAACGTACCAAGTTTGCCTTGATTGTTTGGGTTGCATAGTATTCGTAGGTTATAAAAAGTATTGTAAGACTTGGGATCAACAATATTATTTAACGTAAACTTTAAATCTTATTTTTTCTGTTTATCTTTAAAACAAAAATATACATTTGCTTATTATTAATTTAACGACAAGTTATGAAGAAAATTGTTATATCACTCTATTTAATCGTTGTAACGCTAAATACCTCTTGTGCTCAAGAGATCGAAAACAAGGTTTCTGAGGTAGAAAACCCACCATTTACAGCAGAGTTATTCATCGATAACCTACAACAGCCATGGGGCTTAAACTTTATGCCAGATGGAGCTATTTTAGTTACTGAAATCGAAGGAAAAATCTTATATGTTAAAAATGACATAAGAACTGAAATTTCAAATGTTCCTGACATTTATAGAAGAGGTCAAGGCGGATTAATGGATATTGCTTTACATCCAAAATATTCAGAAAATGGTTGGATATATTTTACCTACGCTTCCGAAGGTGAGGGAGAAGAAAAAGGAGGTAACACCACTTTGATGCGTGCTAAATTAAAAGATAATGCTTTAGTAGAAAAACAACTTTTGTATAAAGCAACTCCGAACACTACTAAAGGACAACATTTTGGTTCTAGAATAGCTTTTGATAATGATGGCTACCTATATTTTTCGGTTGGCGATCGTGGAGATAGAGATGTAAATCCACAAGATATTACCCGTGATGGTGGAAAGATTTATCGTTTAAATGACGATGGCACCATACCGACTGACAATCCGTTTGTAAATTCTGAGGATGCAAAAAAAGCAATTTATAGCTACGGCCACAGAAACCCTCAAGGACTGGTAAAAAATCCTGAAACAGGAGAAATCTGGAATCACGAACACGGACCACAGGGTGGAGACGAAATTAATATTATTAAAAAAGGTGCAAACTTTGGTTGGCCACTTATTACCTACGGTATAAATTATAGTGGCACACCCATAACAGACAAAACAGCCATGGAAGGTATGGAGCAACCTGTTCATTATTGGGTTCCTTCAATTGCGCCAAGTGGTATGGCTTTTATTTCAACTGATATGTATAAAGGCATGAAAGGCAATTTATTAGTGGGTTCACTTAAATTCCAATATGTCGAAAATGTAATATTTGAAAATAATAAAGTCGTAAAAAGAGAAAAATTACTTCCAGAAATTGGCAGAGTGCGTGATATTAAAGAAGGACCAGACGGTTTTATGTATATTGCCGTGGAAGGAAAAGGAATTTATAAATTAGTACCTAACAAATAAATGTTGAATGTTGAATGTTAAGTTTTAAGTGCTAAATATTTGTTTTCTTTAGTACATAGTTAAAAGAAAAAGATTACTTAACATTTAAAACTTAGCACTTAAAACTAAAAAAATATGAAGCTATTTTTAATAGGATATTTAGCCGTTGTTTCTATTTTATCAATCACTTTATTTCAAGATAATGAGCTTAAAAAAAGCATAGAAAGAGGCAGTGAGGTTTATGCAGATTTCTGTGTAACTTGTCACTTACCAAAAGGCGAAGGAGTCGCAAACACATTTCCTCCTCTTGCAAAGTCCGACTATTTACTAAAAAACAGAGAGGCGAGTATTAGAGGTATAAAATACGGACAAAGTGGCGAAATTTTAGTCAATGGCTTTACCTATAACGGTGTAATGCCCGCAATGGGTTTAAGCGATGAAGAAGTTGCTGATGTGATGAACTATATTCTAAACTCTTGGGGAAATACTTCTAAAAAAATCGTAACGCTTGAAGAAGTGTCATTGATTTCTAAGTAAATTTCTATTGATTATAAGCGTCTATCGCTTTTTTAACCGAACCATGAATTTTTAACAATTTAGCTGCTTCATTATAGCCGATTCCTAAGCCTTCAACAATATATCTTGTTCCTCTATCTACAAGCTTGTCATTACTTAATTGCATGTTTACCATCTTATTTCCCTTAACTCTACCAATTTTTATCATGAGCGCCGTAGAAATCATATTCAGCACTAGCTTCTGAGAAGTACCGCTTTTCATTCGCGTACTTCCGGTAACAAATTCAGGACCTACGTTAATTTCTAATGGAATATCAACAGCCTTTGCGAGGGGAGAACCTGGGTTGTTTGTGATACAGGCCGTTAAAATCCCCACTTTTTTGCAAGCATTTACGCCACCTATTACATAGGGTGTTGTTCCAGAAGCCGCAATACCCACAACTACATCTAAATTATTTATTTCATGAAGTTGCAAATCTAACCAAGCTTGGTTAATGTCGTCTTCTGCATTTTCTACTGCTTTTCTGATGGCAGTATCTCCACCGGCAATAATACCTACAACTCGTTCCTGCGGTAAACCAAAAGTAGGCGGAATTTCAGAAGCATCTAAAATTCCCAATCTGCCGCTAGTACCTGCACCAATATAAAATAGTCGCCCTCCTTTTTCAAAACGTTCTGCCAGTGAATCAACCAATAACGTAATTTGTGGAATCACCAAAGCAACGGCATCTGCTATTTTCTGATCTTCATTATTAATATTTGTTAGTAAGGTTTTAGTGTCCATTTGCTCCAAATCATTATAATTTGAAGGGGTTTCGGTTATTTTTATAAAATCCATAGCTAAAGTAAAATACAAATATCGCAATTATAACTTCAAAAGTGTTTTATATTTAGTGTCAAAATAAAAAGTACAATTTTTAATGATTCAAAAAGATAAAGGTGCTTGGGCATGGGTTCCAATATTATACTTCACACAAGGTTTACCCTACGTTCTAGTGGTTACTGTATCTGTAATCATGTATAAACAACTTGGGGTTAGTAATGAAGATATTGGCTTTTATACAAGTTTGCTCTACTTGCCTTGGGTAATAAAACCATTATGGAGTCCTTTTGTTGATTTAAAAAGTACCAAACGTAAGTGGTTTTTAAGCATGCAGTTCATTATTGCTCTGGCCTTATTCGGAGTTGGTTTAACAACGCCTACCAGCATATTTTTTACCACTACCCTAGCCTGTTTTTGGATGGCTGCTTTTGCCTCCGCTACCAACGATATTGCTTC
>JANQTG010000039.1:11888-14692 GCA_030731855.1 Cellulophaga sp.
GCTACTCAAAAGCCTAAAAGTTTTATGGAGGTTTTTGTTACCTTCTTTAAAAAACCACAAATCGGGATTGCTTTAGCTTTTATTTTAACCTACAGACTAGGAGAATCACAATTAGTAAAAATGGCTTCTCCGTTTTTATTAGACAGTCCCGAACAAGGTGGTTTAGGATATACAACGAAAGAAATCGGTATTCTATTCGGAACTATTGGCGTTATAGCACTTACTGTAGGGGGAATTTTAGGGGGAATTTTAATTTCCAGAGACGGACTCAAAAAGTGGATGTTGCCTATGGTTTTGTCTTTAAATATTCCGAATATTTTTTATGCGATAATTGCCCTCACAAAAACTACGAATATTGTTGCTGTTTCAGTTACTGTAGTCCTCGAGAAATTTGGTTATGGTTTTGGTTTTGCTGCTTTTTTGATGTACTTAATTTATATTGCAGATGGAAAGTCTAAAACCTCTCACTATGCCATTGCCACAGGTTTTATGGCGCTTGGTATGATGTTACCTGGCATGATTAGCGGATATATGCAACAATGGTTGGGTTATGGAGGCTTCTTTGTCTGGGTAGTAATTGCAGCGCTACCAGCGTTATTCTTATTAAAATATTTAAAATACCCTGCTGATTTTGGCAAAAAAGAAACTGTGACTAATGAAGATAGTATCGTATAATAAAGCCAAAACAAAGCTCACGAAGCATGAAAAAATAGGTCAGTTTTTTATGCCTGCGGCTTTTATTAATGATTCGGAAGAACAAATTCAGGAAATCGAAAGATTAATACGAGAACAGCATATTGGCGGTTTGTGTTTTTTTCATAGTCGCGCAAGTGCCGCAACAAACTTTGAAGGCGCTAAAAAGATTGTTTACAACGAAAATAGCTTCGAAACTTTAAAAAAACTGATTGAACGCTATCAAAAAGTAGCAAAATATCCTTTATTAGTAAGTATTGACGCAGAATGGGGCTTGGTGATGCGGATAGAAAGCACGCCGCAATATCCGTATGCGATTACGCTTGGTGCGCTACAAAATCAGTCGGATTTAATTTTTCAAGTCGGGAAGCAAATAGCGCAAGATTGTAAAGCCACTGGTATTCATTGGAATTTAGCCCCTGTAGTTGATATCAATAATAATCCGAATAATCCTGTTATTGGCTATCGTTCTTTTGGGGAAGATAAATTGCAAGTCACACAAAACGCTTTAGCTTTTGTAAAGGGAACAGAATGCGAAGGTATTCTAACCTGTTTAAAACATTTCCCTGGTCATGGCGATACCGAAGTGGATTCGCATTTAGGATTACCACTAATTTCAAAATCAAAGAAAGCCTTACTTCAAAATGAACTTTACCCATTTCAAGAATTAATTAATGAAGGTATCGATAGCATTATGGCGGGACATTTATCGATTCCTGCGCTGGCGGATGGTGATGAAATTCCCTCTAGCCTATCTAAAAAAATGTTGAAAGATTTGCTGCGAGACCAAATGAATTTTAAAGGGGTAGTAATTTCCGACGCTTTAAACATGCATGCAGTTTCTAAAAATTATCCCATAAAAGGCGAATTAGAATGGCTAGCTTTTGATGCCGGAAATGATGTTTTATGTTTCGCAGAACACATCAAAGAAGGTATAGAAGCTATTTATGAAAATGCAACCAACCAGCAGATAGAAGCGAGTTTTGAGCGTTTCTGGAAATTGAAAGAAAAAGCTTTTAATATTAAAAATCCCAACTTAAATTTTGCACTAAGTGATCCAAATCCATTAAATAAAAAAATAGCAACGGAAAGCTTAACGGTTTTTAATGGCGATTTAGGTGATTTTATCAAAAGTGATTTTATAGGCATTCAGGTATCAACTACTCCTGAAAAATTGACTTTTTTTGAACAGATTCAAAGTAAAAAAACCTTTAGTTATTTTAATACTTCGGAGATAACCTTAGACGAAATTCAGGATAAAATTAGAGCGAAAGAAAATCTTCTTTTAGCCCTTTATCCACCAAAAGCAAAACCAGCAAATTATTTTGATATTCCGAAGCAACAAATCGATTTTATCAACGAATTAATAGCAACAAAAAAAGTAGCACTTTACCTTTTTGGGAATCCGTATGTGTTGAATCATATTCATACAAATAATGCCAAAGCGATAGTTATTGCCTATCAAAATTTTGAGGTTTTTCAAGAAATCGCAGCACAGCATTTTTTAGGAGAAATAGTTGCGAAAGGGAAGGTTCCTGTTTTAATTACTAGCGAACTATGAAAAAAGAAAAAGTGCATTCAAGAAAGGAATTAGCTATGTTACGCAAAGAACTTCGTTCAAATTTAACTCTAGCGGAAGCTTTTCTTTGGAATGAATTAAAAGCCAGAAAATTTGAAAGTAAAAGATTCACTAAACAGCACAGTATTGGGAATTATATAGTAGATTTTTATTGTCCAAGTGAGAAATTAATCATTGAATTAGATGGCGAAGTTCACAACAACACAGATGCAATGGAGTATGACGAAAAAAGAACTGAATTTCTAGAAGATTTAGGCTATAAAGTCATTCGCTTTGAAAATAAAATGGTTTTCGAAAATCTTAGTTCTGTTTTTAAAGAAATTAGTGATAATTTTATAATAAATAGAGGATAGTATTTAGCTCCTCCCTTTGGATAAAGGGAGGTGGCACAGTTGTGTGAACAACTGGGTCGGAGGGTTTGAAAGCGCAAACCATTACTAAAAAGCTAATGTCAGCATTTTAACTCCCCTTTCTCCGACTAAGGTCGGATTCATTCCCCACTTTAAAAAAAGAGGGGAGCTTTAAAAAAATA
>JANQTG010000039.1:14792-18095 GCA_030731855.1 Cellulophaga sp.
AAAAAAGAGGGGAGCTTTAAAAAAATAAGAAAATGAAAACACACAAAATAATAGGCCTAATGTCTGGCACTTCTTTAGACGGTTTAGACCTTGCTTACTGTCATATTTGGGAAGAAAACGGTACCTGGAAATTTGACATAAAAGCTACCAAAAGTGTTGGTTACATCCCTGAAATGGAAGTAAAACTAAAAGATGCTATTTTTCTTCCGGCCGACGAATTGTTACAGTTTCATAATAGTTACGGCACTTGGCTTGGTGAACAAACAAAAATATTTATTCAAGAGCAAAACTTAGCTGTTGATTACATTGCCAGCCACGGACATACCACACACCACCAACCCCAAAACGGACTCACGTTTCAAATAGGTTCTGGTCAGCATTTGTCTAATGAAGTTGGGGTTCCTGTAATTTGCGATTTTAGAACTAACGATGTTGCTTTAGGCGGTCAAGGCGCTCCTTTAGTGCCGATTGGCGATCAGCTGTTTTTTGGTGAATACGATTTCTGTCTAAATTTAGGTGGTATCAGTAATATTTCGTTTGATGTGAATGGTACTCGTATGGCCTATGATGTGGGACTCGCGAATATGGGTTTAAATTATTCTACCCGAAAAGCAGGGTTTAGTTATGACGATGGCGGACAAATGGCTAAAAAAGGAACGATCAATCAAACTATGCTGAACAGTTTAAACAACTTAGCGTATTACGATTTACCTTTTCCCAAATCTATTGGCTATGAGTGGTTTGTAGAAAAAGTAGTACCCATTATTGAAGCGACAGATGATACGCTAGAAAATATATTACATACCCACGTAGTCCACGTTGCTGAAAAAGTAGCCAAGGATATTTTAAAAAACACCACTAAAACAAAAAACACCCTTTTGGTAACTGGCGGTGGTGCTTTGAATAATTTTCTAATTGAAACATTACAACAAAAATTAGGCAAAACCGTAAAAGTTATGGTTACCCCGAAACAAATTATCGAATTTAAAGAGGCCTTAGTTTTTGCTTTAATGGGTGTGCTTCGAATAGAAAATAAAATTAATGTTTTGAAAGCCGTTACAGGCGCAAAAAGAGATTCTTCTAGTGGAGTTGTTTATTTACCTTCTTAAAAATTTAAGTTGAAATATTTAATTAACTGACTAAACAATACTTTGAAAAATGATAAATCTATTATAAAATCAATAAAAAATAATACCTTATTCTGACTTTTAAATAATTATAGATGTAAAAAAGTACGAAAAAACAATATTTCATCTGAAATTATTATATTTATCTTAATTAGAGAGAAAAAAAACTTTAAGGCTCACTTTAAACCAATCAAAAACTAAATTGTTTGGTTTTTTATTTGTTCCTTTTTTAAAAAACGTATCAGACTAATTAATATGAAAAAAATCATCATAGTATTTTCTTTTCTATTTTTTACTACCACTAGTGTTTTAATTGCTCAAGGAAATACGGAATACACCGGTGGGTATAAAGTAAATTTGAACGAAGACGGTTCTAAATATTTCAGAACCATTATTTGGGGCCAGTTCTGGGGAGAATATAGCGATAATGTTCCTGAGGAAAGTAGTAAATTTAATCTAAGTATTCGTAGAGCTAGAATGCTTACTTACCTTCAACTCAATAAAAAATTTATGGTCTTAACGCATTTTGGTCTCAATAGTCTAAATGGAGATAATATGAGTCCGACAGGTAAAGGCGAATCTTCGCAGCTTTTCTTTCATGATTTTTGGGGAGAATGGTCGCTAGATAAAAAACACAGTATTGGAGCTGGAATGCATTATTGGAATGGCATTTCTAGATTAAATTCTGCAAGTACGTTAAACTTCATGACATTAGATAATAATCGTCAATCTTGGGCAGTTTTGGGATTGTCAGATCAATTTGCAAGGCACATTGGTATTTATATGAAAGGGCGTCTGGGTAAATTAAGTTATAACATTTCCATTGACGAAGCAATAACCAATAATCTACAATCTGGGGTAACTCCTGAACCCAATGGAGCAGCCATATATGCGGGAAGACGTTTATTAGGTTCAAGAACTGCTGGAAAACTAGCTCAAGGCTATTTTTCTTATGGTTTTTTAGAACAAGAATCAAACTTTCTACCTTATAAAGTGGGAACTTATTTAGGAAGTAAAAAAATATTCAATATTGGCGCTGGGTTTTTAGTGCATCCTAACGGATCTGTTATTTCCGATGCTACAGGAAACCTAACAGGCGAAGACGTTTCGATATTTGCTGCAGATGTATTTTACGACACTCCTTTAGGCGAAGATGGCAGCGCTGTAACAGCATACGCAGTATATCAGAATAATGATTATGGTAGAAATTTTACACTAGGCTCTACCTATGATTCTGGTGCTATGCTTTACGGACAAGTAGGGTATCTTTTACCAGGAACCTCAAAAAACACCAGAATTCAACCTTATTTATCCTATCAAAATAGAAGTATTAACGCCATAGATGATAATGCCAATCGCTTAGGAATAGGTGGTAATTTATACTTTACGGGGCATCACTCTAAACTTTCAGTAGAATATACCAACGCAAAATATGGTACCAATGAAAATATAGGGTCTTTAACACTTCAAGCAATGATTTACTTATAAAAACCAACAAATATGTCAGAAAAACAAAAAAAGGCTACGGCCTATTGGAAAGAGAACATCAGATATCTCTTTATTTTATTAGCCATTTGGTTCCTTGTATCGTATGGTGCCGGAATAATGTTCAAAGACGCCTTAAATACTATAAGTCTAGGCGGATTTAAACTAGGCTTTTGGTTTGCGCAACAAGGATCCATTTATGTATTTGTCATTTTAATTTTTGTCTATGTTCGTTTAATGAATAAACTAGACAAAAAATATGGCTACGACGAATAAAACTAACCACTAAATAAAAAATTATGAATGATGTTCAAATATGGACTTATGTCCTTGTTGCCATAACTTTTAGCTTATATATCGGTATTGCCATTTGGTCTAGAGCAGGCTCTACTAAAGAATTCTATGTTGCTGGTGGTGGTGTTTCTCCTTTAGCGAATGCTATGGCAACCGCTGCCGACTGGATGTCAGCTGCCTCCTTTATCTCCATGGCAGGGATTATTGCCTTTTCTGGCTACGATGGTTCTGTTTATTTAATGGGATGGACAGGTGGTTATGTTTTACTGGCCTTATTGCTTGCCCCTTATTTGCGAAAATTTGGAAAATTTACCGTACCTGATTTTATAGGAGATCGTTACTATTCCAATACCGCTAGAATAGTAGCTGTTTTTTGCGCGCTGATTGTTTCCTTTAC
>JANQTG010000039.1:18195-21643 GCA_030731855.1 Cellulophaga sp.
CCAAATATTTCAGACAAAGGAGAACTTTGGGCCGCTCGTGGCGCTGCCACAGTAGGCGTTGTTATCGCTGGATACTTTGGTATTAATCCGCCTGGCTTTGTTGCAGCGGTAGTTGCCCTAGCTTTTGGCTTAGCAGCTGCATCTTTTTTTCCTGCCATCGTTCTAGGTATTTTCTATAAAAAAATGAATAAAGAAGGGGCTATTGCCGGAATGGTAGTCGGTATTTTATTGATGCTTTTCTACATGACAAAATTTAAGTTTGGATGGTTTGGTGGCGGAACGCCCGACGAATATTGGTTTAATTTTGGAAATGGCGGAATTTCGCCCGAAGGTTTTGGTAGTATCGCCATGATTGCTAACTTTATAGTTGCGATTATCGTAATGCGCTTTACACCTGAGCCACCTCAAGAAGTACAAGATATTGTAGAAGACATTAGAATTCCTAGTGGCGCTGGGGAAGCTTCTGGGCACTAAAAAGTAGTTTTAAGTTTTAAATGTTGAGTTTTAAATGGAAAAAAACAACTTTTTATTTAATAATAAATTGTCAGTTCGAGTGATTGATTTTTAGATTTTTTCATCTAAAATCAATTGCCCGCCTGCCGGACGGGCAGGTATCGAGAACCTTTTTAGAGAAAATTAAGCTTAAAAAAATAAATTAAAATCAAGAATGAAAAATTATTGACTTTCGACATTATCCATTCAACTTTAGACATAAAAAAGTGAAAAGTGAAAAACGGAATGTTCAAACTTTCGACATTCGACATTTGACTTTTAGACATATAAATAAACTTTTTCAAACTTTTGATATTCGAAATTCGACTTTTAGATATATAACCTAATAAACTTTTATATTTTAGATTATTAGATTGTTGGAGTATTAGAAATTTCAAGATGAAATAAACCTAAACACATAAACACCTAAACTAATAACCTTTTTAAGACATTCGACTTTTGACTTTAGACATTTAGACACACAAATATGAGCAATTACCACATTAAACACTTAGAAGAGTATTTTCAAGTTTATCGTAAATCTGTCCGTAATCCAGAAGCTTTTTGGGAAGAAATTGCTGAGGAGCATTTTGTTTGGCGCAAAAAGTGGGATACGGTGTTGGAGTGGGATTTTACCAAACCAGAAATAAAATGGTTTCAAGGGGCAAAATTAAACATCACCGAAAATTGTATCGACAGGCATTTACCGACTCGCGGAGAAAAAACAGCGATTATTTTTGAGCCTAACGATCCAAAAGAGGAAGCTCAACATATTACCTACCGCCAATTACACGAACAGGTTTGTAAAATGGCAAACGTTCTAAAAGACGAAGGTATAGAAAAAGGAGATCGTGTTTGTATTTACTTACCTATGATTCCTGAGTTAGCAGTAGCTATGTTAGCCTGTGCAAGAATCGGTGCTATTCACTCTATCGTTTTTGCAGGGTTTTCATCCAATGCGCTTTCTACCAGAATAAATGATTCGGACTGTAAAATGGTGATTACTTCTGATGGATCATATCGTGGTACAAAAAGTATCGATTTAAAAGGCATAGTAGATAAAGCTTTAGAGGACTGTCCGACTGTAAAAACAGTTTTAGTAGCCAAACGTACCCATTCAGAAATTGAAATGAAAGAAGGTCGCGATAAATGGTTAGCCCCTTTATTAGAAGAAGCTTATGCCGATTATGTAGCTGAAATAGTAGATGCCGAAGACCCCTTATTTATTCTATATACTTCTGGTTCTACAGGAAAACCAAAAGGAATGGTGCACACCACCGCTGGTTATATGGTGTATACCGCTTACACCTTTAAAAATGTTTTTCAATACCGTGAAAATGATGTGTATTGGTGTACCGCCGATATTGGTTGGATTACCGGTCACTCGTACATTATTTACGGACCATTAGCCAATGGTGCCACAACCTTGATGTTTGAAGGCGTGCCGTCCTATCCAGATTTTGGTCGTTTCTGGGAAGTGATTGAAAAGCATAAAGTGAATCAGTTTTATACCGCACCAACCGCTATTAGAGCCTTGGCAAAAGAGAATTTAGAGTATGTTGAGAAGCACGATTTATCGAGCCTTAAAGTACTGGGTTCAGTTGGTGAACCTATTAATGAAGAAGCTTGGCATTGGTACAACAATAATGTAGGTAAAAATCATAGTCCCATTGTTGATACTTGGTGGCAAACAGAAACTGGCGGTATTATGATTACCCCTATCCCCTACGTAACACCAACCACACCAACATTTGCCACCTTACCATTTATTGGAATTCAACCAGCATTAATGGATGAACAAGGCAATGAATTAATTGGAAACCAAGTAGATGGTCGTTTATGTATAAAATTTCCTTGGCCCTCTATCGCCCGAACCATTTGGGGCGATCATGACCGATATAGGGATACCTATTTTTCCGCTTATAAAGGTAATTATTTTACAGGTGATGGCGCTTTGCGCGATGCGGTTGGCTATTACCGAATTACAGGTCGTGTAGATGATGTAATTATCGTTTCTGGTCATAATTTAGGTACCGCACCCATTGAAGATGCCATCAACGAGCACCCAGCAGTAGCAGAATCTGCTATTGTAGGTTTCCCTCACGATATAAAAGGGAACGCCTTGTATGGTTTTGTAATGCTAAAAGAAACAGGTGAAACAAGAGATCGCGATAATGTTCGTAGAGAAATAAATCAACAAATTACAGAACTTATCGGTCCGATTGCCAAACTAGATAAAATTCAGTTTGTAAACGGTTTACCCAAAACACGAAGTGGTAAAATTATGCGTAGAATTTTACGCAAAATAGCCAGTAATGAAATTTCTAATTTAGGCGATACCAGTACATTGCTGAATCCAGAAGTGGTACAGGAGATTATTAATGAGGTGCTTTAGGAGGTAAAAATCTCCATCTAACAAATAATGATAATCTGTTGGGTGTAATGATTTAAAATGTTAGTTCGATTTTTTTAGTGGAATCAAATGAAACAGAAAAAGTATCGATACGTTTTTTTTGTATGATTTGACTGTTTTCGATATTCCCGATGCTTCTCGTTGAGATCAAAAATAACTTAACTAATACAAACACTTATTCAACTTACTACTACATTCTTAAATGACATTTTAGCGAAAACAATATACACCACATATAATAATGACCATTATGAAAACTGTAAGATATCTAAGAATAATTTATTTTTTTAACTGTAACTCTTTTAACCTTTTTGCAGATATCTTTACAATTGAAATGTCTAAAGGTACTGGCTTAAAAGGTTTATTTGTAGCATCTTTGGGTACTTGAACTAGCTTATCTACAATATCCATCCCTTTTAAAACATTACCAAAAATAGTATAATCGCCATCTAAACGATGTAGCCCATTTTTGTTTTGTACAATATAAAACTGACAACGAGCCGATAATTTTTCGGCATTATCATCTCTCCCAGCACCTACCGC
>JANQTG010000039.1:21743-23476 GCA_030731855.1 Cellulophaga sp.
TAATTTTACCTATTTCGTATGATTTACATGCGTTAAACAATACAATTACTATTAAATACTTTACATACTTCATCCAATTATTATTTTGTTGTTACTAAATGTAGTAAAAAAAGATGTAAAGATTTAATGCTTGCTAATGCTTAAATTCATTACCGTTAAATTTAGATCTATTAGAAAACAAATAATTAATTTATATAAAAAATTGCTTAAACCAATGTTCAGCAAATTACTCTAACAAGGGTTATAAAGTATACGGACGCATACTATTTACAACATGTTCTTTGTATATTTATAATTCCGACAAAATTTTAGAATTTAGCATCAACTCAACAAATAAAAAAATTCGCTAAGTATATGGCGGAAAGCAAAAACCATTTTGCACGCGGAATCTTCATGGCTTCAAAGTTAAAATTAATTAAAAAAAGATATGAGACTACTATTACTATTTTTGATTTTTAAAATATTTGGTTGTTCTGCCCAAACAAAAGAAGGTGTAATTGAAACTACTAATAAAACTGATTTTGATAAATACGATGAACTAATTTGGAGCGGAATGCTTCATTTTAAAGACCAGAATTATAAACTCTCCTTATCTAATTTTCAAGACGCTTTTAAAATTAAACCTAATGAAGATGTATCAGATTATTTTTATGCTGCTGCTTCTGCCCTAAATTTAAAAATGGATAACATGGCAAAAGATTTAATTATCAAAGCTATTCAAAAGACAAACGCATCGGAAAGTTATTTTGATAGTTTTAAAGAGTTTAATGCATTTAGAAAAAACAAACTTTTCTCAGAAATAAAAACTGATTATGCAAAGTACAAAGCTGATTTTACGAAAAATCTTAAGTACCCAGAAATTTATAAAGAAATTGAATTATTGATAAAAAGAGATCAAAAAGTTAGAAAAGATGGCAGTACCAAAGAGCAAATGCGGAAAGTTGACAGTCTAAATATCAAAAGACTAATTGAGATAAATCAAGCTTATGGGTGGTTTGATAAACAATTGATTTTACTATGGCATCACAGAGGTATTCATAGAGATGACAATTACGTTTGGAATTATTTTAGACCACTGATTAACGAAAAAATTAAAAAAGGCGAATTAAGAAAAAGTTTTTGGACAAGATTTGATGATGAAAAATCTATGCTCGAAGGCAATGGATTTCAAATATATGGAACATATTGGAATATGTTCGAGCAATTTCCTATCGAAAATATGAGCAAAGTGGATAGTTTGAGAAGCTTAGTCGGTTTACCATCATTGGCATATATGAATAAAGTATATGGTGTAGTTTTACCGAAAGATTACGTAGTAACAAGTAACCTTGACAAGTTGTATAAAAAATAGCGTTAGTAATTGCTATTTAAGGAGTTTGGGCATTTCCAAAAATTTGGATTGTGTTTATTTAAAAATAATTATATAATTTACAAGTCAGTATTTATACATTATAACTCTAACCATAATTTCAATGAAGAAACCACAAAAGAAACATGTTTACAAATACCTTATCGAAATCGTCATCATTGTAATTGGTGTTTTAATAGCATTTTACGTGTCAAATTGGGGAAATGAAATCGACAAAAGAAAAACCGAAAAAGAAATTATCGCTCAAATATATTTTGAGTTAGATGATAATTTGGTTGATTTAAAAAATGATATAGAAATTCATAGGAACTCATTTCGAAGTCAATTAAAAATTCAGAACTTTTTAGATAGCGAAAAAATTAAT
>JANQTG010000040.1:0-2365 GCA_030731855.1 Cellulophaga sp.
ACATATGATTATTAATGATTTTAGACTTTTTTCTTTGCGCTGAAGCTCTTCTTTTGACAAATCTTTTAAGGTATTTTTTTCCATAATAGTATCGTTTTATTTTAGTGAATACTTCGGGTGCAGCTAAGGTTAAGTTTATCATGCCAAGCATCCCAAAGGTTGCTATGATTTCAAATATATTGTTATTTGTCTTATTTTTTAACCCGGTCACCTTTTTTTAATTTAATACCTCTATAACCTTCTTCAAAATCAATTTGCACCGATTGCATTCCAGAATTATTTGGTTTTAAAACATTAAAATGAAGATGTTCAATATTGGTGTAGCCCGTTTTTCCTGACCGACCAATGGCTTGTCCTGATTTTAAATAGGCTCCAACTTCAACTAAACTGCCTTTGTGCATTAGGTGCACGTATTGCGTATATAAATTCATTTCCGGATGAAAAACGGTAATATAGTTGGCATAATCTCTCCATTTCTTTGAACTTCCACCTCTAGTATAATCTTCTATGACGCCAACCACAAAACCATCTGCTGCCGCACAAATGGTATCTCCTTCTTTTAGATTAAAATCAAGTGCATATTTAGCATAGTTAGTCATATGAGAATAACGACCGTTGTAACCCTGAATAATGCTATACTTATGGTCCATTTTAAAAGGAAGCTGTATATCTTTTTTATTAATACTGTCATTTGGGTTTCCTAAAGTTGCCCAAAACTTTAGGGATATTTCATCTTTTGGTTTATTCGTGTCATACGTAAACAGGGTATCTTTTTGAGCGTCCATAGTGACCGGAAAGTGCTTAGCTAATTTTTCTTGAATGATGCTATCTGATGATTTAGCGGATATGCGTAACGGGCAATGTAATGGATTATTGAATTTGATTTTTAAGGAATCGTTATCAACTTCATACTCAATTTTCTGTTCCCATTGTGCTAATTTCACAGCTGGTATTGGACTACAATTGGTGAGCAGGAATAAAAATGTAACAATTAAGGTGTTCTAAAGCTTCATTGTATTTATTTTATTGCTTTTATTTTCTCAATTAGCTAAATTTAAAAATTTGACAGACGTAATAAATACGTTTTAACCTTTGGTTAAGCCCTTACTAGCTATATTTTGTACATTTTGTTGTAGCTAGTTTATTTTTATACATTCCCTTATTTCTAATGGTAAATCTTTTAGTATTTTTTGACTTTTATATAAATAACAATCAATTTCAATTTTTCTATTTTTAGTATATTCCATTTTTAATTCACTAATAGAGTTAGAAAGCCCAAATTGTTTTTTTATTGTAAGTAGGTCTTTTATCCCATTAGGAAGCTCCCGAATAAATTTTAAAATTGTTGTTTTCGAATTAAAATCTTTATTTAGTTCAAATTCAGCATAACGTTTTTCATAAAACTTGTTTATCTTATTTATGAACGTCTTAGTAGTTTCTTGATTAGAAATTTCCAAAACAAGAGTGTACTTTTCTCGATGACCTTGTTGTCCATTCGTTAAAGAGTAAAGATTATAAGTGTCATTAAGGTTTTCTATAAATAAATAATCCGCACCACCACTACGTGCTATACAAATACCTGAAGCGATATTAGAATATTCTCTAAATGAATTGTTTTCAATTACCAATTCGTCAATATTATAGAATTGTCCTTCATCAAACATTTTACCAAGTATGTCATTTGAAATATTTAGAATGTTTTCAGGAACATCACTATTAAAAAAATCCTCTGGTATAATTTTCATTTTCCTCGATTAGTTACAACGGACTTCTCTATGAGTAGTAACGTGCAAAAAGACACGGAATTGTAGGATTATAAACAAGCCGAATTTTTTAAATTTACTTAATTATTTTTATTGTTGGGAAATTGTCAAATTTAAAAATTTGGCGGACTCGCAAATATACCTTAACTTCGGAAAGTAAACTGACTAGCTATGAGCTATATACGTTGTCCCCTTTGTTATTTCTTCGCAAGTTGATAATTATTGACTAAAACTGAAGCTGAGATTTGAAGTATTCGTTCCAACTCTCTAATCATATCGACTGTCAATCTTTTTTTTCTGTTCAGGATTTCTGATACGCGACTTTTCCCGCCAATTATTCCTACTAAATCCTTTTGGCGCATATTCAATTCTTCCATTCGGATTTTTATAGCTTCTATTGGATCTGGTGCTTCAATTGGATAATGTTCATTTTCGTAATTCTCAATTAGAAGTGAAAGTATTTCGGCTTCATCTCCTTCTTTTGTGTCAATTTTGGCATCGAAAATTACTTCCAAACGCTCAAGAGCATTTCGATAATCCTTTTCGGTTTTAATTGGCTTTAATTTCATAATATGTATTTTTAAATTGTGTCAGCATTAATT
>JANQTG010000040.1:2375-6531 GCA_030731855.1 Cellulophaga sp.
GGTAATCCTTGTCAGATTTAATAGGCTTTACGTTCATAGTCGTATTTTTAAATCATGTCTGCATTTATTTTATCATATTCAGCGTGTGTGCCAATAAAACGAATAAACGCCCATTGCTTTTCGTAATTGAATTTTACAATAAGTCGATATAAATTTCCTTTAATATTGAAAACAACTCGACCATCTTTTAAAATACTTGCATTGATATAAGTTTGCTTTACATCGTTTGGTGAGAACCATTTCGCACTTTTCGCTGTGTCATACCAAGTCTTTAAGTACTGTTCGGAATCAGCGTGTTTTTCCCAATATTCTCGTAACGTACTTTTTGCAATTATTCGTTTCATTCGTTCAATTAATAAAGCAAATATACAAAATAGTTCTCAAATAACGAACATTTGCAGATTTTTCTCTATAATAAAGGGTAACCAAAGGATAACAGCAATATTACCAATATCCATAAAATTAGAATCTCTAAAATAGTCTCAAAAATTTATACAGAAATACTTTTTCTCTAGTTTTTGTAAGAGCTTTACTAACAATTCTATGTAAGGCTTAAAATCATCGATAAACGGTAAAACTTCTTTAGTTAGGTTACCATTAACTACATAGCAACAGGTGAACTGTAGGTAGTAAAGAGATCATACTGCTGAACGAGCTGGTATAGAGAATCTTTACAGCCAATTGTACCTGTTCTCGATACAATTTTCTATCGAAAATCACTCGAACTGACAAAATTTATCATTGGTAATCAATTATATAAAAAGAGGTGTATCGTAAAGAGAGACTATTTTTTTAATTTTTATAAAGTAGTGTCACTTCGAGTGAATTTTGTGACCTTTTCGGGAACAAAATTTGTATCGAGAAGATTTTATGCTAAAAAGGTTCTCGATACACTTTATTTTACCATGAAATAATGTTAAAATAAAGCACTCGAACTGACATTGTCTTAAAACTTATTGAAAACAAACAAAGATTTAAATTTCTTTACTCTTCATTCTTAATCCCCATTAAACTTTGCTGAAAAAGTTTATAAATCCGTTTGTATTCATCCATCCAGCTACTCGGTTCTACAAAACCGTGGCGTTCCATAGGGTACACTGCCATTTCCCAATTGGGTTTTTCTAGTTCTATTAGGCGTTGTGACAGGCGCACCATATCTTGAAAATGCACATTATCATCAATCATTCCGTGTAAAATTAATAAGTCACCTTTTAATCCGTCTGCGAAATAAATAGGAGAACTTCTGCGGTAGGCCAAACTATCGGTAACAGGCGTATTCAAAATTCTAGCGGTATAACCGTGATTATACGCCGCCCAATCGCCCACAGAGCGAATTGCTGCTCCTGCTGCAAAGGTTTCTGGTTCGTTAAACATGCCCATTAGGGTAATAAAGCCACCATAAGAACCGCCATAAATTCCGATTTTGTCTTTATCAATGCCGTAGTTGCTCACTAAATATTCTGCACCATCCACATGGTCCGATAAATCTTTACCACCCATGTGTCGGTAAATTCCGGTACGCCAATCGCGACCGTAGCCTGCGCTTCCGCGATAATCGATATCTAACACCGTATAGCCATTATCAACTAAAAAATTATGAAACATATATTCTCTAAAATAGCTGCTCCACCATTGGTGCGCATTTTGTAAATAGCCTGCGCCGTGTACAAAAATAACGGCACCTTTGTTTTTTACATCGGTTTTAGGTTGGTACAAACGTGCATATACTTTGGCATTATCATCTGCTGTAAAGGTGATAATTTCTGGAGCGCGCCAGTCGTAGTTTTTGAAATTTTGGGTGGTTGATTTTGTAATTTGCTTTGGAGCTTCCGTTTTTTTTGAAAAAATAGGATTTGTAGCAAGGTATAACTCCGTTGGTTTGTTGGAGTAGGAGTAGAGGATTGCCATCGATTTTTCGTCTGGCGAAAGTGTTACGTCATTATTTCCTGTTATGCTAGTAAGCTGTTGCATGCCTTTACCATTCAGATTCATGCTATAAAATTGTCGGTCTCCTGGGTGGTTTTTATTGGCGGTAAAATACCATCGCTTTTCATCTTTTGATAAAAACGGATCATAAATTTCATAATTGCCTTCCGTTAAAGCGTTTACTTTTTGAGTCGTTACATCCATCGTATATAAATGTGAATAGCCTGTTTTTTCGGACTGAAACCAGATGCTTTTATCATCAGGCATCCAACCCATTGCCCCACCCGCATAACCGCCAATGCCTGGACCAGCAACCCAAGCTTCATCGCGCTGACGGTCTAAGTTGGTAATTGTGCCATCTTCTGCATTTAGTAATACCAGCCAACGATCTTTATAATCGTTTGTATTGATGTCTAAAACTGCTTTGGTACCTGCATCATTCCAATTAGGACCCGAAATATATCCGATTCTGTTTTCGTTATTGTAGGTTTTGTCTGGATATTCTTTTGTGTATTCAGGAACATCAGCCAAGCCTTCTAAATTGTCTAGTACAACAGGATAAACCTTGTTATTGTTAATATCATACACAAACATTTCATAAGTTGTAGGATCATCGCCTACCTTAGACCGTGTGTTTTCATTTTCTGTATAGCCAGATTCGGTGACATAATCGGGCATGATAGTGCCATCATTTTTTGCTCTTTTTGCTGCGATGTAGGTCACATAATCGCCACTCGGACTCAGTTGCTGACTAAAGATTGATTTTCCATCGGTATAGATTTCTAATGGTGTTTTTTCTTCGCGTTGTTCTCTTATTTTTGCGCGCTCGTCTCGTTTTTCTTTGCGTTCCCGAAGCACATCAAACAGGGCCAGTTGGTCTTTTTGAAGCCATTCGTCTTTGGCATTTTTCTTAGTGTCTCTATCTTTTTTGTCTGTAAAGTTGGTAATTTGCGTGGTTGCACCGGTAGCAATTGTCCAGGTATAAACATCTCCGCTTTTAGTATAAGCGATTTCTGTTTCGTTTTTTACGAAGTACGGATTGCTTTCAAAATCTTTGGTGCTGGTGACCTGAAAAATAGTATTGGTAGTTAAGTCACTAATAAAAATATCGCCGGACTTCGCATACACTTTTTTCGTTTTGTTTTTATTCAGATTAAAAGAGCGCGACGGGAGTTGTTTTTCAACCTCGTAAGGTACTTTGTTGGTTGCCGCAGTTTTTAGCGAATACCCATAAAGCGAATCGCTGGTTGCTCCTGCGGGATTCCAATCAAAATAAATAGTACTACCATCTTGCGACCAGTTGACGCTTGAAGGTAAATGACCAACAAACCTGTCGCCTTGCATAATTTCTTTAATCGTTAAGGGCGATTTGTTGTATTCCTGTGAAAAAGTAGTGGTGGTAAAGCCTAAAAATAAAAGTGAAAAAAGTGATAAATATTTCATAGTAACTAGCGATTTTAAACTGATTTTCTAAAGACTGAAAGATAGTACTTTTAGAAAATTAAGGCTAGTTTTAGAGTGACATTTTTGAGTTCCCAAACTGTTTTAAGTTGTACAATCCCCAAAGCATAAAGATAAATTCTAACACAAGACCTACCATAAATTGAGGAGAAACGCCATCGAAAATAGTGCTTACGAGTCTGCCAAAAGCGAGTCCGCCCATAAATAAAATATTAATAAGTGTGGCTGTTTCCCAATACTTCTCACGAAATAACGCATACACCCAAAACCCACCAATAGCCAAATACAAACCCATAATGGCTCTTAATATATTTTTTAAGTCGATATCAATCACCTCAAAACCAAAAACATACGGCATAAAAACGCTAGGGTTTCCGCCATATACAAAACTGACACTTATCACCACAACGGCAGAAAGTAGTAATTGAAGATTTTTATATTTTGGATTTTTTAGGAGTTGCATTGGTTTTATATTTTTTTATTCAAAATTCGTCAATTCGAGCGCTTCGGCCGTAGTAAGAAGTGTATCGAGAATAGGATTTTGGATTAAAAAAGCTGTTCTCGATACAATTTTTCCTCATTTTATTTAGAAAAATCACTCGCACTGACACTTTTTTTTGCATTTTTCACAACTCAAAAACATCATAAATCCGTGCTATCCGAAAACCTTTGGCTATCAGATTTTTTGAAGCTTCACTTTCAACATCAATTACAGGATTGGTATGGTTAAAGTGAATGAAAATTACTTTTTGTTTGTCTGCTAAGCTAA
>JANQTG010000041.1 GCA_030731855.1 Cellulophaga sp.
TACAATATGATCTTTCAAAGGCCATACTCTGTGAAGCCAATTGATCAAGATTAGGCGATTTGATGTGGGTGGCCCCATAAAAATTAAGTTCTGGTCGCAAGTCATCTACAGCGATGAATAAAATGTTCGGTTTTTTTTGTTCATTTGTTTTAGAAGTTTCAACCATTGCTTGAGATTCCTTTTTTATTTCTTTACAAGCAGTACTTAAACTTAAAAGTGCGCTAAAAAACCATACATACTTCATCCTTTCTTTAGTTTTCGTTTGATTTAGCTTGAATGGTATAAGTACCCGCAGTTAATTGTATTTTATTCATTGGAGATTCCTCTGGAATAGCATTCACTAAAATATTTTTTTGATAGTTGGGGGGAAGCTCAACTAGTGCAGAAGTATTGGCAGGGATGGTTACTTCTAAGTTAAAAGTATTATTTTCTAGTGTCCACGCCGATTTTATCATTCCATAAGGAGAATCGTAAGAACCACTTGCTGAAGTAAGCCCACCTCCCATTACGGGTGCTATTTTTATTTTTTTATAGCCTACTTCTAATGGCGCAATTCCTGCGATACGCTCGTACATCCATTCACCTACCGCTCCGTAGGCATAGTGGTTTAAACTATTCATTCTTTGAGGATTAAAACCTTCATCTTTATCGTAACTGTTCCAACGTTCCCAGATGGTAGTAGCCCCTTGGTTAATGGAATAAAACCAAGACGGGTAGGTTTCATTTAACAAAAGTTGATACATTAAGTCTGTTTCAGCCATTTCATCTAAAACTTGTGATAATAAGGGAGTTCCTAAAAAGCCCGTACGCAAATGATTGTTGGCCTCTTTAATTTTAACTAGTAGCTGCTGCTGGGCATTTGCTCTATTGTCATCCGACAATAAATCAAAGGCCAAAGCCAACAAATACGAAGTTTGTGTTGCTGGCACTCCCTTAATTTCGCCTAAATTAAAAAACTCCTTCTCAAAGGCTTGTGCCACCTTTTTATACAAAGCTTCATACGTAGCTTGTTCTTCAGGTCTGCCGAGTACCCCTGCGGTTTGAGCGGTTAATTTAGCCGAATGCGCAAAAAATGCGGTGCCAATTAAGGGGTGTGATGTATCGCCTTTATTATTGCCATTTTCAGGATAAGGTTGCAACCAATCTGCAAAAGAGTTCATAGAAGAAATATAGTTTTCGGAAGTTTCTTGATGATGCTGCACCCATTTTTTCATCATCTCATAATTTTCCTCCAGAATACTTGTATCACCCGTTCTATAATAAATTTTCCACGGAATAATTACCGCAACATCTCCCCAACCAGAACTTACTTTATCATTATTCAAAACATCAGGCACCACAAAAGGTATTCCGCCATTCTCATATTGAGATTCACGAACACTCTGCAGCCAACTTGCCCAAAAACTGTGTACATCTGCATTAAATAGGGATGTTGGTCCAAAAACTTGGGCATCACCTGTCCAACCCATACGCTCATCGCGCTGCGGACAATCGGTAGGAATATCGAAAAAATTACCTCTAAGTCCCCAAACAATATTACTTTGTAGTTGGTTTAATTTTTCATGGGACGTAGTAAAACTGCCGTTTTCATCAAAATCGGAGTATTGAACTATGCCTGTTACCCAATCTTTAGAAGGGGTTTTTGAAGTATCAAAACCGCTTAACTCCACATATCTAAAACCATGGAAGGTAAACTTAGGTTGCCATTCTATTGGTCCATCTTGAGCTGCCGTATAATAATTGGTAGATTGCGCGCTTCTATAATTTTCTGTATAAAAAGAACCATCTGGAGATAGCA
The DNA here is from genome assembly GCA_030731855.1 of Cellulophaga sp. Classification (GTDB taxonomy): domain Bacteria; phylum Bacteroidota; class Bacteroidia; order Flavobacteriales; family Flavobacteriaceae; genus Cellulophaga. The sequence goes on from JANQTG010000041.1 coordinate 1,799, forward strand.
TTTCTGCAAATCTTATTTTAAGTGTTTCTCCCTTTCTCATGGGCACTTTTAATAAAGGAACTCCTACCATGTTTTGCGCTAAATCAAAAATCAAGGTAGTATCCTTTACGATCACTTCTTTAGTTTCTAGTGTAATTTTAGGCTTAACCGTAGCGTGCCTTTTAGGTGTTAACTTCACATCCTTTGAAATAGGAGCAACTTCTACAGATTTCCAGTGGTTATCCTTAAAACTATTGGTTGTCCAATTAGGCATTTCTAGATGTGCATCATAGGTTTCTCCATCATAAATTTCCGATAATCGAATAGGGCCATTGGTGGTTGCTTTCCAAGAAGCATCCGAAATAATAATTTCTTTTGATCCATCCTTAAACGTTAGCTCTAACTGACATAAAAGTTGAGGGGAGGCGGTATCATTCCAAAACGATTTCATCCATCCCAACCGACCAGAATGCCAACCGGCTGCTAAAGTAAAAGCCAAGGTATTTTGTCCTGACTCCATTAAATTAGTTACATCGTAGGTTAATGTTTCTATTCGTTTTTGGTAGGGCGTCCAACCCGGAGGCATTACATCATCACTGAGATCTTCGCCATTGATAGCTACGTCAAAAACACCTTTTGCAGTAACATACATTCTGGCAAAAACCACTTCGCCGGATAGCTCAAAACCTTTCCTTAGATATTGAGGCCTATGCACTACATTTTCCTGACTTCCTAAAACCTTTTCCTCTTTAGTAGGTAAACCTATCCATTTGGCTTGCCAATCTGTATTATCCAGTAATCCAATTTCAAAATGTTGCGTTTTACTCCATTCGGAAGCTAGCTCATTTTGATCCCAATATTTTACTTTCCAATACACTTTTTGGCGCGATTCTAATTTTTTGCCTTGGTAGGACACAAAAGTAGAACGACTACTTTGCTGTTTTCCCGAATCCCATAAATCGGGTGTATTGTTTAGTAATAAAGAATCGCTAGCCACCACAATGTGATAGGCAGATTGTGCTATTATTTCCTCAGAAATAGGCAATTTCCATGAAAATGTTGGGGTGGCATCGTAAAAACCTATAGGATTAACAAAACCCTCCGAAACGGTGAGGGCACTCGCTGGGCTTATCGTTTTTTGGGTGCAAGAAAGTAAGAACACCATAAAAAGTAAACCTAGCGAAAGACTTTTAAAATTAATTTTCATAGTAAAGTGTATATTTATAAATACGTATTCAACGCAGAATCTAACTATTTTTAATTGAATTTATATACTTTTTTGACGCAGCAAAGCGGCAAAAACTTACGAATTACAACAATCAATGATACTAAAACAAGAGAAACACCTTATCCTGCACTGTCCTGATAGTAGTATGGAACGTCGGCTATGTTGTACTTTAATGTACTATTCTGATTCAGCACTTAAATGTAACTTTAATTAAATAAAATTCTATTAGTGGTTATTTGTCATTCTTAGGATAGGAAGGCCTTTCTTTCTTAGGATATTGTTCTTCAAGCAAAGAAGCCATTCTGGTAATATCCTTGGCATAAGCTTTATTTTTTACTAAATTGGCGGTAATCTCCATGTAATTAGGTTGATTTAAATAGAGCTCGTTTTCTATTAGAGTTTGGGCTTTGGTATCCCACCACTCCGTATATCTTAAAACACCATCTGTACAGGTTAACCCTATAATGTTTTTTCCTTTTGGGTACAAACTAAAGGCGGCTTCATCCCATTGCATAGTAGGATTATCAAGCAAAGGTAAAATACTTTTGCCCTCTAAAGTTGGGGTTTTTATACCACATGCTGCGGCTAAAGTTGGAAATACATCTATATTTTCAATCAAAGCATCGGAGCTAACATTGGTTTTTCTGTTGGCATAACTCGTTTCGCGACTCACAATAAACGGTACGTTCACATCTATTTCAAAATTACTATGCTTACACCAAGTGCCGTACTCTCCTAATTTATAACCATGATCGCTCATAAAAACAACTATCGTATTTTTACGTAAATCTAATCGGGTTAGTTCATCCATTACTTTACCCATTTGAGCGTCCATATAACTCACACTGGCATAGTAGCCATGAATTAAATTTTTTGTGGTCTGGTCATCTATAAATCCCTCCTCTGGAATCCCGTGATAGGCTCTTAACTCACCCCATTTAGGCAATGCTAGACTGGCCACATCGGTGGGTGCTTGTTTAGCAGGTACCAAAAAATCGGCTTTATTGTATAAATCCCAGTACTTTTTGGGAGCATTAAAAGGCAAATGCGGCTTAGTTAAACCGACAATCATCATAAACTTTTCGTTTTTAATTTTTTGAAGTATATGAATAGCTTTATTTACTGCACGACCATCTTTATACCCTTCATCCGCAACATCCGCATTTTCAAATGCCGGTCCATTTGTTTTTTTACTTCCAGATTTTTTTAAGCTATCGATTATTGCTAGATTTTCGGGTTTCACCCATGAATTTTGTTCTCTTGGTGTTAAAATACTCCAGCTTTCCGCATCATCATTACCATGATGATATACTTTACCCACGCTCACCGTAGTATAACCTTGCTCTTTAAATACTTGAGGTAGGGTAACCATCTCTTTATGAACGGAACGCAAAGGTGTAAACAAAGAATAAATACCAATAGTTTCTGGACGTAAGCCCGTTAAAATACTCATCCGAGAAGGTGCACATAGGGCTTGTTGGGCGTAGGCTTTTTGAAACTGTACACCATCTTTGGCTAGCGCATCAATATGGGGAGTTTTAATACGCGTATTGCCATAACTCCCTAATTCGGGTCGTAAATCGTCTACTAAAAAAATTAGGATATTTGGTGGTTCTTGAGCCAAAGCTGTTATTCCAAAATGTAATATTGCTATAATACTTATGATTATTTTTTTCATTGATGTGATAGGTATTTTTGGTAAATTAAAACCCGTTAACTTACCCCTTATATTATTTTTTATAGTTGGGAATATAGTGAATATCTTTAACTAAAACTATGACTTTTTTAGGTGTCAAACTCTCTCTTTTTAGTTACAAAACTGGATAGCCTGTATTTAATTAAAAACATGTAAACCCCTTTTCATTGCTTTACTTGCTTGATAACCAATTCTGTGCGCCTGTACCACTAAAGAATCTCCTTCATGAAGGGGTATTGGTTTTTGATAAATTTTCCAAGACGTTGGTACTTTCTTATTCGAATTGATAATTTTATAGCCAATGGAAGCTCCATCTGTTGCACAACTTATACCAATTTCTTGATTTGATTCAAAGAACTCTGGATTGGCTGTAACGGGCTGTACATTACTAGCTCCCCAAAGTCTCTTGACAAGATCGGCTTCCGATAAAGTAGGTTGATCCCCAACAGCCGTTAACCAAGTATCCATTTCTGCACTTAGTTCCGTTAGTTTCTGTTGGTATTTAGGATCCTCCGCCAGATTATGTAATTCAAAAGGATCCGCTACACAATCATACAATTCCTCTTTGGATTTACTGTCTCTAAACCATTGCCTCTGATCTTCGTTTAAATTACCTTCATCCTTTAACCTCAGTAATTCTTGCATAGTCGGAATTTGTTCTCGGTAACTCACGGGCAAATAATAGCCTTGATCTGGTCGGTAGTTTCTAATATATTTAAATTGCGAATCTCGTACCGCTCGGATCACATCTGTAAATCCATCAAAACGATCTGCTGCCGCGTGAATATATTTTCTTTTTGTGGTCGGCTTGTATTTTCCTAAAAAAGCTTGTCCTTGCAAATAGTCTGGTGGCTTAACCCCAATTAATGAAAGTACTGTTGGCGCAAAATCAACAAAACTAATTAATTGGTCATCAGTAGTATTTGCCGCTATTTTTTTAGGAAAACGGACAATTAATGGCGTGTTTAAACCAGAATCATAAACCAGTCGTTTTTCTCTGGGTAAGGGTCCTCCATGATCTCCATAAAAAAAGATGATCGTATTTTCTAGTAAACTATCGTCCTCTAGTTGTTTTAATACGGCACCTACTTGTTTGTCCATCTCAGCGATATTGTTGTATAATTTCCACATATCTCTTTGCACCAGCTCCGTATCTGGCAAATAAGGAGGAATCGTAAACTTGGTGTCCTTAGGTAGATGTACTGGAGTTTCTTCTTCTGACATTCTATCCTTAGCCCATTTAAAAGAGCGATCCCCAGCCTTATAATGTCTTGTTTCTATATGCCTAAATCCGTAAGGTTCAAACAAACCAGACTCATGGGTTTCGGTGAAATTAACTACGGAGAAGAAAGGCTGGCCCTCTGCTCTGTTCCGCCAATGCGCATAAGGACTACTTTCATCCCAAGCGGTAACTGGGGCTTTAAATTGATAATCTTCTTTGTAGTTATTACTGGTATAATACCCATTCATTCGCAAAATTTCACTAACCATTTTTGCGGATGAAGGAGGCACTGCTTCATACGCTGGAAGTCCTGTTTCTTGCATATAGGAATTGGTTCTCATGTGATTAGCTCCTATGCTCGTTGGATACATTCCCGTAGCAATAGCTGCCCTACTTGGCGCACAAACCCCAGAGGTAGAATATAAATTAGGATATACCACGCCTTCTTTAGCTAAACGACTCAAATTTGGTGTAGCAATAGTGGAGTCGCCAAAAGAAGGAATATACGCTCCCATATCCTCAGTAACCAGCCACAAAATATTGGGTCTATCTTGAAACTCCAATGTATCAGTTTCCACCAATTCT
>JANQTG010000042.1:0-1543 GCA_030731855.1 Cellulophaga sp.
TTATTTGCAGATGCCGGAAATATTTGGAATGTTTTAGATAACGTAGACGATCCAGATGCTACATTTAATGGGTTTGAATCGCTACAAGATATCGCCTTAGGTACTGGCTTTGGTGTGCGTTACGATTTTACTTATTTTGTGCTCAGAGTGGATATGGGTTTTAAAACCTACAACCCAGCCGAAATAATGGAAAAAAGATGGTTTAGAGATTATAACTTTGCTAATTCGGTTTTACAAATTGGTATTAATTATCCGTTTTAGAATAAAGTTTAATGTCTAATGTTGAAAAGTTTTAAATTACGCATCTGCCTATTTCTACTTTTAGTATCACGAAAAGCCATTTAACTAGTATTCTTTCGTCATTTTTTCGACATTCGAGTTTCGACATTCGACTTTCGACATCAAAACAGTATGGTCTCTTAATAATTTTATTACTTTTGCTAATCATATTAGAGGATATTAATAAACTAGAATATTAAATTATGGCGCACAATATTAAACCAGGAGTTGCAACTGGAGATCAAGTACAAGAGATATTTAACTACGCAAAAGAAAAAGGCTTTGCTTTACCAGCAGTAAACGTTATTGGTTCTGATACTATAAACGGTGTTTTAGAAACTGCTGCAAGCTTAAACGCACCAGTAATTATTCAGTTTTCTAATGGTGGGGCTCAATTTAATGCCGGAAAAGGATTATCTAATGACGGTCAAAAAGCAGCTATACATGGGGCAATAGCAGGTGCAAAGCACATTCACCAACTTGCAGAAGCTTATGGTGCTACGGTTATTTTACATACCGATCATTGTGCAAAAAAATTATTACCATGGATTGATGGTTTGTTAGATGCGAGCGAAGAGCATTACGCAGCTACAGGTAAATCATTATTTAGCTCACATATGATTGATTTATCGGAGGAGCCTTTAGAAGAAAATATTGCTATCTGTAAGGAATATTTGGCCAGAATGGCAAAAATGGATATGACTTTAGAAATAGAGTTAGGTATTACAGGTGGTGAGGAAGATGGTGTTGATAACTCAGATGTTGATGATTCTAAATTATACACACAACCAGAAGAAGTAGCTTACGCTTATGAAGAACTTTCGAAAGTGAGCCCTAGATTTACAATTGCGGCTGCCTTTGGAAATGTTCACGGCGTTTACAAGCCAGGAAACGTAAAATTAACACCAAAAATTTTAAAGAATTCTCAAGAGTATATCTCTAAAAAATACAACGTAGAGCATAATCATATCGATTTTGTATTCCATGGTGGATCAGGCTCTACTGTGGAAGAAATTCGTGAAGGAATTAGCTACGGCGTTATAAAAATGAATATTGATACCGATTTACAATATGCTTTTTTAGAAGGTATTCGCGATTATATTCAAGATAAAAAAGATTTCTTACAGTCTCAAATTGGCAACCCAAATGGTGCTGATGAGCCTAACAAAAAATATTATGACCCAAGAGTTTGGCTGCGTGAAGGTGAAAAAACATTTGTAGAACGTTTGAAAAAAGCTTTCGAAGATTTGAACAACGTAAACAC
>JANQTG010000042.1:1643-5948 GCA_030731855.1 Cellulophaga sp.
AAACATTTGTAGAACGTTTGAAAAAAGCTTTCGAAGATTTGAACAACGTAAACACATTATAATAGACTAAAAAAATCCGTTTTTAACTAAATATTCAATGTATGTCGTCTTGGTTTAAAAGAAAAGAAAAAGGAATACAAACAGCAACGGAGCAAAAAAAGGATACGCCAAAAGGACTTTGGTATAAATCGCCAACAGGAAAAATTGTTGAATCGGACGATTTAGCAAAAAATTTCTATGTAAGCCCGGAGGATGATTATCATGTAAGAGTGGGCAGTAAAGAATATTTTGAAATATTGTTTGATGACAATACATTTAAAGAACTCGATGCTAAGTTAACCTCTAAAGACCCTCTAAAGTTTGAAGACACCAAAAAATATGATGCTCGTTTAAAAGCTGCCATGGCTAAAACAGGCTTAAAAGATGCGGTAAGAACTGCGGTAGGTAAGTCTTTAGGGAAAGATATTGTTATTTCTTGTATGGATTTTGCCTTTATCGGTGGATCAATGGGTAGCGTTGTTGGTGAAAAAATTGCACGAGGTATTGATTATGCGATCAAAAAGAAAATGCCTTTTGTTATGATTTCAAAATCTGGTGGTGCGCGTATGATGGAAGCGGCCTTATCTTTAATGCAATTAGCAAAAACATCCGCCAAGTTAGCACAGCTAGCTGAAGCTGGTTTACCTTACATTTCAGTTTGTACAGACCCAACTACAGGTGGCACAACAGCATCTTACGCTATGCTCGGCGATATAAATATAGCTGAACCTGGAGCATTAATAGGTTTTGCTGGCCCAAGAGTAGTAAAAGAAGCTACTGGAAAAGAATTACCAGAAGGTTTCCAAACCTCAGAATTTGTATTAGAACATGGCTTTTTAGACTTTATAGTACATCGTAGAGATTTGAAAACTAAAATAAATCTTTATGTAGATTTAATTCAGAATAATCCTGTTAGGTCGTAAAAGAAAAAATCGTATATTTGCACGCTGATTAAAAAAAATTAATCACATACATAAAAATCATTTAAAACAATATTGGAATGTATTTAACTAAAGAAGTAAAAGCTGAAATTTTTAAAAAACACGGTGGTGAAGAAAAAAACACTGGATCTGCTGAAGGGCAAATCGCATTGTTTACGCACCGTATTAATCACCTAACTGGGCATTTAAGAAACAACCGTAAAGATTACAATACGGAACGTTCTTTAGTAAAACTGGTGGGTAAAAGAAGAAGTCTTTTAGATTATTTGATTAAGAAAGATATTGTAAGATATCGTGAAATAATCAAAGAATTAGGTATTAGAAAATAATTTTTAAGGGGAAGCTAAGCTTCCCCTTTTTTACGATTACTCCTATAATTTTATTAAATAATAGGATATTTAAAAGTCCCTGACGTAACTTTAGGGCACAAAAAGCTTGCACATAGTTTTTCATTGGTCAACACAACTACTACAGCACAACAACTGTCTCGCCCTGATAAAGCGAAAAAGATCAAAGTTTAACTGACTTGTAAATAGCAAGTTATAAATCAATTTTATGATTCCAAAAGTTTTTAGAGAGGTCATTGACCTTGGTGATGGAAGAGAAATTTCTATCGAAACCGGAAAATTAGCAAAACAAGCTCATGGTTCGGTTGTAGTACAATCAGGAAAATGTATGTTATTATGTACAGTAGTTTCCAATTACAAACAAAGTGATGTTGATTTTTTACCGTTAACGGTAGATTATCGTGAAAAATTCGCTGCATCAGGTCGTTATCCTGGCGGTTTCTTCAAAAGAGAAGCAAGACCAAGTGATGGCGAGGTATTAACGATGCGTTTGGTAGATCGTGTTTTACGTCCGCTTTTCCCAAAAGATTATCACGCTGAAACGCAAGTGATGATTCAATTAATGTCTCATGATGATGATGTTATGCCCGATGCAATGGCCGGTTTAGCCGCATCAGCAGCAATACAATTATCAGATTTCCCTTTTGAATGCCCTATTTCTGAAGCCAGAGTTGGTCGTATCGACGGTAAATTTATCATCAACCCAACTAGAGCTCAGTTATTAGAGTCCGACATCGATATGATGATTGGTGCTTCTGCTGATTCTGTAATGATGGTTGAAGGCGAAATGGATGAAATTTCTGAAGAAGAAATGACAGAAGCAATAAAATTTGCGCATGAAGCCATTAAAGTGCAATGCGCTGCTCAAGTAAAATTAGCAGAAGCTTTCGGCAAAAAAGAAACACGTGAATATACTCCAGAACGCGAAGATGAAGCTTTAGCAAAAAAAGTTCATGATATGGCATATGATAAAGTATATGCTGTAGCCAGAGCTGCTTCTGCAAAACATGAACGTAGTGCTGCATTTGATGCCATTAAAGAAGAAATAAAAGCATCTTTCTCAGAAGAAGAAATGGCTGATTATGGCGGCATGGTTTCAAAATATTTCTATAAAGCTGAAAAAGCGGCTGTTCGTGATCTAACCTTAAATGAAGGTTTACGTTTAGATGGTCGTAAAACAGATGAAATTAGACCCATTTGGTGTGAGGTAGATTACTTACCATCTACACATGGTTCTTCTATTTTTACACGTGGAGAAACACAGGCTTTAGCCACAGTAACTTTAGGAACGTCAAGAGAAGCTAACCAAATAGATATGCCCTCATTTGAAGGTGAAGAGCGTTTCTATTTACATTATAACTTCCCTCCTTTTTCAACAGGTGAAGCAAGACCTATTCGTGGAACATCACGTAGAGAAGTGGGTCATGGTAACTTAGCACAACGTGCTTTAAAAGGTATGGTACCTGCCGATTGTCCTTACACAGTTCGTGTTGTTTCTGAGGTATTAGAATCTAACGGTTCTTCATCAATGGCTACCGTTTGTGCAGGAACAATGGCGTTAATGGATGCTGGTGTTCAATTGAAAAAACCAGTTTCTGGTATTGCTATGGGATTAATTTCGGATAGCGCTTCTGGAAAATATGCTGTATTATCTGATATTTTAGGAGATGAAGATCATTTAGGTGATATGGACTTTAAAGTTACAGGTACTGCTGATGGAATTACTGCTTGCCAAATGGACATTAAAGTAAAAGGATTGTCTTACGAAATTTTGGTAAATGCTTTAAAACAAGCACGTTTAGGCCGTTTACATATTTTAGAGAAATTAGTCGAAACCATTGCTGCTCCAAATGTAGATGTTAAAGGTCATGCTCCTAAAATGATTACACGTCGTATTCCTAACGAATTCATTGGTGCTTTAATCGGACCAGGTGGAAAAGTAATTCAAGAGCTTCAAAAAACTACGAATACCACTATTGTTATCAACGAAGACCCAATTACAGAAGAAGGTATTGTTGAAATTTTAGGCGTTGGTAGCGAAGGTATTGATGCTGTGATGACAAAAATAGACTCCTTATTATTTAAACCTACTGTAGGTAATTCTTATAAAGTAAAAGTAATAAAGATGTTAGATTTTGGTGCTGTAGTTGAATATTTAGATGCTCCAGGAAACGAAGTTTTATTACACGTATCTGAATTAGCATGGGAGCGCACTGAAAATGTTACCGATGTGGTAAATATGGGTGATGTTTTTGAAGTGAAATATTTTGGAGTAGATCCAAAAACTCGCAAAGAAAAAGTTTCTCGCAAGGCTTTGTTAGAAAAACCAGAAGGATATGTAGCAAGACCACCGAGAGAGAATAGCGATCGTCCTAGAAATGACCGTAATAACGGTAGCAGAGATAATAGAGATCGTAAACCAAGAAGAGACTAAAATCTATTTTAAATACTAAAAACAAACCCTATCAAAAATTTTTGATGGGGTTTATTTTTTTAACTACTTTTCGGAAATAAAAAAAATAAGTCCTCGTCCTCTCTTTATAACTAGAAATTTATACTATTACCATTAAGTACAAAATAATTTATATTTTAAATCAATAGCATCCTAAACGTTTTTAAATTTTGATTGTAAACACCTATTTTTATTGATATTTTTATAGCTTTTTGGTCTTAGCAATTTGAATTATTGATAAATGTTTTTAAGTGGCATATCGAAAGTTTATCGTAAAATTTGAAATGAAAATACCGTTAAAAATTTTAGGCTGGTTGCCAGTATGCAGGTTTAAATAAAGTTTCGTAAGCCTAGATGCTTCAACTCCGCTCAGCACATGCTTTTTTGTTCGAACCCTGAGCAGAGCCAAACGGTTGGGCAATGTAAAAAAGAAAATTCATCAAAACTAACGAGTTTTAACGTTTTCTAAAATTGTTTAGCACAGGATTAATTTCAAATAGCAATTAAAAACATTTTAAATACATTT
>JANQTG010000042.1:6048-23293 GCA_030731855.1 Cellulophaga sp.
ACATTTTAAATACATTTATTACCTGAATTTAAGAAGTATATTTAAAATCTAAAACCTTTATTACTTTACAATATGGACTTACAATTACTATTTGACAATTTAACCAATCCTGCGCTACTTTTCTTTTTTCTCGGACTTATTGCCGTACAGTTAAAAAGTGATTTAAGAATTCCTGAAAATTCATCAAAATTTATTTCGCTTTATTTATTGTTATCTATTGGTTTTAAAGGTGGGCAAGAACTTGCTCACAGTACCTTTAGTATGGAGATTATCTGGGCTCTACTATTCGGTATTGTTTTGGCAATTGTAGTACCTATTTATACCTTTTTTATTTTAAAACGAAAGTTTAGCACTGAAAATTCTGGTGCCGTTGCTGCTGCTTATGGTTCGGTAAGTGCCGTAACTTTTGTAACGGCCATTTCGTTTCTTGAGCTTAAAGGTATTCCTTTTAGTGGTCACATGGTAGCTGTCATGGCTCTTATGGAAGCACCATCTATTATGGTAGGAATCATATTAATTATGATTTTCAAAAGTTCAAAAACGGAGCAGCAAATTCCGATTAAAAAAGTATTTTCGCATGCCTTATTTAATGGCAGTGTTGTTTTAATACTTGGAAGTTTAGTTATCGGTTATTTAGCAAGTGATGCCCAAGCAGAAGGTATTAAACCATTTACTACCGATATATTTAAAGGATTTTTAGCCGTGTTTTTATTAGATATGGGTATTACTACAGGAAAAAAATTATCTGAATTTTTCAAGCAAGGTTGGTTTGCTTTTATTTTCGCCATCGTTATACCCATTATCAACGGTATAGCAGTAGCCTTTCTAAGTGGAGTTTTTATTGAAAGTGTTGGTAATAGATTGCTTTTTGCAATTTTAGCGGCCAGTGCTTCTTACATTGCAGTTCCAGCTGCTATGAAAATTGCAGTTCCAAAAGCGAGCCCAAGTTTATATTTGTCGATGGCTTTAGCTATTACCTTTCCGTTTAATATTACTTTAGGTATGCCTTTATTTTTATATATTATCAATATTTCCTAGCTTAAGCCTGTATTTGACATTACATTCTTTTATTCCTCTAAGAGTAATTAAAAAAAATAAAACACTCCTGAATGTAACATTTTACTTTTTTCTACGTATAATATAATGCAGCTAATGCGCAACAACATAATTTAGAAAGATTATTTAGATGAGACAGCTAAAGATTACAAAACAGGTTACCAATAGGGAAACCGCCTCGTTAGACAAATATTTACAAGAAATTGGTAAAGTAGATTTAATTACTGCCGATGAAGAAGTAGAATTAGCGCAGCGTATTAAAGCTGGTGATCAGGCTGCTTTGGAGAAATTAACCAAAGCCAATTTAAGATTCGTGGTATCTGTTGCAAAACAATACCAAAACCAAGGTTTAACTTTACCCGATTTAATTAACGAAGGTAACTTAGGTCTTATTAAAGCCGCACAACGTTTTGATGAAACACGTGGTTTTAAATTTATCTCTTATGCTGTTTGGTGGATTCGTCAATCTATCTTACAAGCTTTAGCAGAGCAATCGCGTATTGTACGTTTACCTTTGAACAAAATTGGTTCTATCAATAAAATAAATAAAACTTTTGCTTTCTTGGAGCAAGCGCATGAGCGCCAACCATCTCCCGAAGAAATTGCTAAAGAATTAGACATGACTGTTGAAGATGTAAAACAATCATTGAAAAACTCTGGCCGTCACGTATCTATGGATGCTCCTTTAATTGATGGTGAAGATTCTAACCTTTACGATGTATTGCGTAGCGGTGAGTCTCCAAACCCAGACAGAGAATTGTTGCACGAATCATTACGAACTGAAATCGAAAGAGCTTTAGAAACCTTAACTCCGCGTGAAGCTGATGTTATTCGCTTGTATTTTGGTTTAGCAGGGCAACATTCTATGACTTTAGAAGAAATTGGGGAAACTTTTGACTTAACCAGAGAACGTGTTCGTCAGATTAAAGAAAAAGCTATTCGTAGATTAAAGCACACCTCTAGAAGTAAAATTTTAAAAACCTATCTTGGTTAAAAAACCAAGCATGAATTACAATTAATATTTTTTCAGGATTGGAAAATTAGACTAAAAATTGTAATTTGTGAATAATAACAACAGTTATCATGACTGTTCGTTTTTTGATTGATGAATAAACTCCGGCTGATTACCGGAGTTTTTAATTTTTTAAACATTTTTAATTGGAAGAAAAACCTAAACAAGAACAACCTAACAATCCACTTCACGGCATAAAACTAGCTGACATGTTGGAGTTTTTAGTTGATAAATACGGTTGGAAAGAATTGTCTTTACAAATAAACATTAATTGCTTTAAAAGTAACCAAACTATAAAATCCAGTTTAAACTTTTTACGCAAAACTCCTTGGGCGCGTGAAAAAGTAGAACATTTATATCTAAAGTCTATCCCTAAATAATGGCATTAAATCTTGTTTTATTTGAACCAGAAATACCTAATAATACGGGTAATATAGGTAGACTAAGTTTAGCTTCTGGTTCTCATTTACATTTAGTAAAGCCTTTTGGCTTCGAGTTGAGTGACAAACGTGTAAAACGTGCTGGCTTAGATTATTGGCAACATTTATCGTTAACCATTTATGAAAGTATAGAAGATTTCTACGAACAACATCAAAATAAAAATCTTATTTATTTTTCGAGTCACGGAGAAAAATCGCATTGGGAAATTCCGTTTGAAGATGAGTTATTTTTAATCTTCGGAAAAGAATCTGTCGGTTTACCCAAAGAAATTATCCATAAAAACGAAGATAAATTATATAAAATTCCGCTTTACAGTACACATATCCGAAGTTTAAATTTAGCTAACGCTGTGGCAATTGTTGTTTATGAAGGTTTGCGACAACTGCGCTAATATAACAATAGATTAATGTAACAATTAACTAATTTGCTAATGTGAAAATGTAAAGCTAAAACAAAAATCCACTACTACCCTCTAAGCACTAACATCTACCCACTTTTGTAATGCACTTATTGGCTAATTTGAGAATGTTCTAACTTGTAAGGAATAAATTTTTCTTTTGACATTCGACATTTGACTTTCGACTTTTTTTAGCCTTAATACTTTGTACTTAATACTTTATACTTTTCAACTATTTAACTTTCTTAATTTCGTATTTTTGAAGTCTAACAATACTGCTTCTTAAAAATGAATCAAACTAAGATTGCTCCTTCCTTACTTGCTGCCGATTTCGGAAACCTACAGCGCGATGTAGAAATGGTGAACAACAGTGCTGCTGACTGGCATCATATTGATGTTATGGATGGCGTTTTTGTGCCAAATATCTCTTATGGTATGCCTGTAGTAAAGGCTATTGCTAAACATGCCACCAAACCTTTAGATGTGCATTTAATGATCGTAGATCCTGATCGGTATATTAAAACTTTTGCTGATTTAGGCGCTGCTGTTTTAAGCGTGCATTATGAAGCTTGTACACATTTGCATAGAACATTACAAGCCATTAAAGCCGAAGGGATGAAAGCTGGCGTTGCTCTTAATCCGCATACCAATATTTTACTGCTTGAAGATGTTATCAACGATATTGATGTGGTGTGTTTAATGAGTGTTAACCCAGGTTTTGGTGGACAATCATTTATAGAAAACACCTACGATAAAATAAAAGCTTTAAAAGCACTTATTTTAAGAAAGGGTGCGAATACGTTAATAGAAATTGATGGTGGTGTTTCTTCTGAAAATGCCAAGGCTTTGGTTGATGCAGGCGCTGATATTTTAGTGGCTGGAAGTTTTGTTTTTAATAGTAAAAACCCCACTGAAACTATTTTACAACTAAAAGAAATCACAGCATAATGAACAATTTTGATGTTGTTATAGTAGGCGGTGGACCCATAGGAATTGCTTGTGGATTAGAAGCCAAAAAAAAAGGATTGAGCTACCTTATTTTAGAAAAAGGACCTATTGTAAATTCGCTCTACCACTACCCTAGTAACATGCAATTTTTTTCATCTTCTGAAAAATTAGAGATAGATGAAATTCCCTTTATCAGCAATGAGGCTAAACCAAAACGAAACGAAGCTTTAGAATATTATCGCAGAATTGTCACCAGTAACAAACTAAATATTCATCTTTTTGAAAAAGTAGAAGCAGTTGTTAAAGATGAAGCCGTTTTTAATATAAAAACGACAAAAAACACTTACTACGCTAACAATGTTATTATTGCCACAGGCTTTTATGACATTCCGAATGAACTAAACATTCCTGGCGAGGCTTTAGAAAAAGTAAGCCACTATTATCAAGACCCACATTTTTATGCACAACAAAAAATAGCTGTTGTTGGCGCTAGTAATTCTGCCATTGATGCTGCGCTAGAATGTTATAGAAAAGGTGCCGAAGTAACCCTAATTATAAGAGGTACAGAAGTTGGTCAACGCGTTAAATATTGGGTACGCCCTGATATTATAAACCGTATTGAAGAAGGCAGTATTAAGGTGTATTACAACGCTACTTTACATGAAATAAAACAGACCGAAATTAGCATTACCACACCCAACGGATTGGTTACCATTCCTAATGATTTTGTTTTAGCATTGATTGGATACAAACCTAATTTTGAGTTTTTAACAAAGCTTAGTATCAAACTTTCACAAGACGAAAAGAGACTGCCAAATTACAATCCGGATACGATGGAAACAAATGTGGATAATCTTTATCTGGCTGGTGTTATTTGTGGTGGTATGGAAACCCATAAATGGTTTATCGAAAATTCAAGAGTACATGCGCCTATGATTATGAATGCTATTGTATCTAAATCACGGAATTCAGGGGTGTAGTTCAACATTAAAACAGGTAGCTTTGACATTTATTTGTTTTGAGATTTGCATTGTTATTTACAATAATAAAAAGATTGGCTTAAAAAATTATAAATGTATAAAGAACTAGCCTAATTGGATAACAATCTTAAATCTTAGTACGTTTAAATACTAATCTAAAAGCATACATTTCTGTAATGAAATTATCTATTCTACTAACTTCAAAACAAAGCAAATTATTTGCCGCACTATGTTGCTGCCTTCCCTTTATTTTTGGTAATGCCCAGGAAAACAAAGAATCTAGCGATTCGACTACTACACAAACTATTAATTTTGCTTGGAAAAAAAGAACAAATTCGAGTTCTACAAAACCCTATTTTGAAGCTTTAAAAAATGCTGAATATGGTGTACAGCGCTTTTCTGTGTTAGACCAACTAATAGAATACCATACCCAAAAAAATAATACTGATTCTGTTATTCATTATGCCAATATATACCTCAAAGAAGTTCGGAATTGGAGCGAAACCAGACAGGTTAAAAATAAATTTAGTGCCAAAGCGCATTACTACTTAGCCAATGGTAATTTTTTTAATGGACTCACCGATAACGCTATAAAATGGTATTTAGAAGGCTTGAAAAATGCAGAAGAGGCTAATGATACCGAATTTGAATATAAAAATAAACTAGGACTCTCTAAATGCTATATTCAACAAAATAATGCTGACAAGGCAATCCCTATTCTGAAAAAATCTTTGTTAGCATTTGCACCTGAATTTCCATCACTTAAAGTCGAAAATATTATATTATTAGGAAAAGCTTATCGGTTTAAAAAAGAATATGATGAAGCCGAAATGTACTATACCGATGCGTTAAAATTTGCAAATAGTATTAATAATTTAGAACTACAACTAGTCTCACGCCTAGAACTAGCAAAAATAGCAGAAGCAAATAATGATCTTGGTACGGCTTTTACTGGTTATGAAAACACACGAAACGAAGCACAAGCCAATGGTTTTGATGCTATATATTTTGAGGGATCGCTATTAATAGCAAAATACTACAATACACAAGGTTTCTACGATGCTGCAATTATGGGCTTATCTATGTCATATATTAATGCGATAGATAGTGAGAATCTTGAGTTTCAAAGAGAAACACTTGAATTACAAGCTAAAACTTTTGCAAAAAAAGAGGACTTTGATAATGCCTATGCCGTCATGACACAATTATTCAGAGTTTATGGCGAAATAAGCACAAAGCAACAGCGTGCTATTATTAAAGAATTAGAGATACAATACGAAACCCTTGAAAAAGAAAAAGCAATAACTTCGTTACAAGAAGATACGTTGCTAAAAGAAGCTGAATTGAAACGCCAAAAAACCATAAAAAATGCTTTTTTAATTGGCTTTCTAATCATTTTGATTCCCATTATTGCCTTACTATATGTCTATTATCAAAAAATTCAGACGCAAAGCGAGCTTTCTCAAAAGCAAGAAGAGATAAATACTCAAAAAGTACACTCCTTGGTGCAAGAACAAGAATTAAATTTAATTAAAGCCTCTTTAGATGGTCAAGATGAAGAACGAAAAAGAATCGCTCAAGAGCTTCACGACAGTATTGGCGGTAATTTAGCTGGTATAAAATTACAATTGTCTAGTTTAACAAAAGGAGCAGAAGGTTTTAAAACAATTACCACACAAATTGATGAAACTTATCAATTGGTGCGTGATATTTCCCATACCTTAATCCCTAAAAAGTTCCAAAAAAATATTTTTACTGATTTGGTAAAAGAATACACACAATCTATTTCAAAAACAACTGCAATCTCCGTAAATTTCTATCCGCATCCGAAAGCAGAAATTAATACTATTGATGAAAAAATAAAAGTTGAGCTTTTTAAAATACTGCAAGAATTAATGACAAATACGTTAAAACATGCCGAAGCAGGTAACATAGATATTCATCTAAATTTAATAGAAAAAGAGCTTTCTTTGCTTTTTGAAGATAACGGAAAAGGATTTGATCCTTCAAAAACGGCTGAAGGCATCGGATTACAAAATATAAAAAGTAGAATTATAAATTTAAAAGGAACTATTCATATCGATTCCGCCGAAAATAGAGGTACGGTTATGTCCATTGATATTCCTATAAGTTAAAAAATTAAACCATGAAATACAACCTTATCATTGCAGACGATCATAAAATGTTTATTGATGGTTTAATTAGTATTTTGAGTGATGCGCCAGAATTTTCGGTAAGTCTAACCGCAAAAAATGGAGCACAAGTAGAAAAATATTTAAGCATCAACGGTGCGGATAATTTAGACTTACTAATCACAGATTTGACTATGCCTGAAATGGATGGTATTGAATTAAACAAAATAGTAAAAGAAAATTACCCTTCTTTAAAAACATTAGTGGTAAGCATGCATATTGACGGCACTATGATTGATAAATTAATCCGTAATAATGTAGATGGGTATGTACCTAAAAATGCAGAAAAAGAGGAGCTTTTAACCGCAATAAGAACTATTATTAAGGGAGAAAAATATTTTTCAACGGAAATAAAGAAGGCCTATACCGATGCCATGTTCGAAAATAAAAAGGCGGAAGAAATACACCTTACAGATCGAGAAAAAGAGGTTTTAAAATTAATAGCAGAAGAAAATACTACCCAAGAAATTGCTGATAAATTGTTTTTAAGCAAACACACTATCGAAAGCTACCGTAAAAATTTAATCTCCAAACTAAACGTAAAAAACTTAGCAGGACTTACCAAACACGCACTAAAAATGGGCTTGTTAGAGAATTAAATTTTAGGTTCACTACGTTAACCAAAGTTAAAAAGGAAAGCGTTAAATATTTTAGATATAGTAGGTTCTAAATTATCAAATTTAGAACATTTTAGATGATGATTAACGGCTATAGTTTACTAATAGCTCTATCATTTTAAACTTTAAAAAAGTCTAGACTCTAGTATCTTTTAGCGAAGCGGTCTAGTTTCCTATAAGATAATAACCATAAAATATCACCTTTTTCTTTCCCTGAAAACAGGGACTACATTTTCACTTTATAACGTGACTTCATAAAACAGCTATTCATTGACCTTTGTATTGTACAAACAACTTAACAATACAACAATGAATCACAAATTAATTTTAATCGTTATTGCCGCCTTTTTCATCTCTTGTAGCAACGATAAAAAAACAACAGAATTACCTAAACAAGCGGCTAAAATAAAGTCGGACGTATTACTTAGCAACACGACTAGAAAACCTTTTTCTAGCACTATTTCAGAAGACACCTTAACTATCCTTGTTACAGGTACAACGCTCTTAGAAAGTAAAACAACTTTAAAAATCACCAATAATAAAGGCGAAGAAATTGCTTGCGATACTATTGCTACCATAAAATTATTACATCCAGATTACCGTTCTGCAAATTCTTCTTTAAAAGAAGTACAGTTAAGAGAAACCATTCACACCTTTTTCGATAAAGAAACCAATCTTGATTTCTTTAAAAAAGATTCTTACGCAACGCTTCAATTTGAAAATTAATAACCCATTTAAAATTTATTGAAATGATTATCTACGGAACTCGCTCTGCACACTTAAATAGTATTCAATCTCATATAGCTGTATGCCCAAACTGCGAAACTAAAGGAAGTACTCTAATTAGCATTTACCGAAGACATGCTCACATCTTTTGGATTCCTATTTTTCCTTTAGGAAAAAGCGGCGCATCGCATTGTAAACATTGTAAAGTATCGTTAAGATCTAATGAAATGTCAGAACCATTAAAAAGAGAATATCAAAAAGTAAAACAAGAAGCAAAAGGACCTGTTTGGCAATTTTCTGGTTTATTTTTGGCGGCAGCGCTGATTGTAATGGCTGGTTTTGCCAGTAAAAATAATAAAGCTTCAGAGCTAAGCTATTTAGAAAACCCTACTAAAAATGATGTTTATGAATACAAAATAGGACCAAAACAATATTCTACTATGAAAGTAATGCAAATTTCTAAGGATAGTGTTTTTGTTTCTTTGAACGATTTTGAAATTAGTAAATCTACCAGAATTTACAAAATTGATAAACCCGAGAACTACCCAAATATTTTATATGGATATTCAAAACAAGAAATCAGTACAATGTACCACTCTGGTAAAATATTCGATATTAATAGAAGGTGATTTTCTACTCTTCTAACTCTTGTTTTAAACCTGTTTTAAGGGTATCAATACGTATAGAATCCATTATCATTTGCATTGGAGTAATACCCTGAACAGAGTCAATCACAATAGGCATTTTAGATAAAATTTCTAAAGAATCTCTCATGCGTAAACGCTCTAAATATAAGGTGTCAGACTTTGCAAATTCGTAAGCTTCGGTAGCTTCGAGTTCTATAAAAGGAGGGCAAGGGAAATAATCAAAATTATACTGAAAATTAGTCAAAATAGGGTTTTTCCAAGTACTTACATTTCTAAAAACATTTGCTACAATAGGTAAAGCTGTATTTGCGCCAGAACCCATTCTGGTAGTTGAAAAATGTACGCGTTTATCAAAAGTACCCACCCATGAACCTACTACCAATTCTGGTGAAGCACCTATAAACCAACCGTCTGCATTATTTTGTGTAGTGCCTGTTTTTCCTATTAAATTATAAGGAATTCCGTAGCCTGTTAATCGGGTAGCAGTTCCTGACGTTACTACTTGGCGCATCATTTTTTGAAGTTCTTTCACATGATGAGTACTCGCCACGCGATCTCCATAAACTGGTTTCGCTTCATATAGCACAGTTCCTTGATCGTTTACAATACGCTCAATAGCATAGGGTTTAATTTTGTTTCCGCCATTGGAAATACTGGCATAAGCGGTCACCATTTCTAGCAAACTAATATCTGCAGTGCCCAAAACTATCGAGGGTACAGCCGGTAAATCGGAATTGATACCCATTTTTTTTGCTTGGGCCAAAACTTTTTCTACCCCTGTTCTTAATTGTATGGCTACAGATACCGTATTTACAGAACCCGCTAAAGCGCCGTGCATACTATAACTTCCGCCATAACCACCACCTGCATTCCGAGGCTGCCAATTATCATATTTTGAATAGGTTAACAAGCGATTATCATAATAATTGCACGGATCTTGCCCTGCCTCTAAAGCTGCTAAATACGTAATTGGTTTAAACGTTGAGCCAACTTGTCGTGGCGTTTGAATATTGTCTGTCTGACTAAAGCCATAATCTATTCCGCCAACATAACCCATTATTCTACCCGATGTACTGCTTAAAACTAATACACTCGCATGTAGTCTACTGATGCTATTCGCGATAGAATCTTGTAAGGTTTGTAGACGATTTTGATAACCTTTACCCACAATCCAGTATTTTCTATTCTTCTTCTGTTGGATAAAAGAATCGATTTGTTTTTTTGACTTCCCTTGGTTTTTTAAAGCTTTAACTGCTAGGTTCTGACGTAGCAATTTTTGAAGCAAACTATCTTTACCGCCTTCGACAGTAGCAGCTTCCCAATACTGATCCATTAACTTTTGTAAGCTTGTAAGTTGACTATTTAATCCGCTTTCTGCGTATTTTTGAATTGACGTATTTAAGGTGGTATAGATACTTAAACCATCTGCTTCTAAATCGTAAATATGACCATCGTCAGCAGGGTTTTCTTCTGCCCATTTTGAAAATTCATCAGCCACTAAATCTTTAAAATAAGAAGATAGTGCCGAAGCTTTTTGTGGTAATTGATAGTTTAATTTTAAAGGAATCGTGGCTGCCGCTTTTTCTTCAGTTGTTAAAAAGCCGTACTTTTCCATCTGACTTAGGACAACATTTCTGCGTACTTCAGCTCTTTCTGGATTGTTTCTAGGGTTGTAATATGACGGTGCTTTTAAAAGCCCCACTAATGTAGCGCTCTCCGTAATGCTTAATTTTTCTGGAGGTTTATTAAAAAAACGTTGTGATGCCTTTTCTATTCCATATAAATTTTCTCCAAAAGAAACTGTATTAAAATAGAGCAATAATATATCTTCTTTAGAATAAATACTTTCTAAACGCCGAGCTATAAATAATTCTCGAATTTTATTAATAGGTGTCGATAAAAAAAATTGCTTTTGGCGTCCAAATATATTTTTAGCTACTTGCTGGGTAACAGTGCTCCCACCACCAGCATTCTGACCCATTAAAATAGATTTTACAAAAACCCTACCATAACTTCGGTAATCAATACCTTTGTGGGAGTAAAAACGGCTATCTTCTGTGGCAATTAAGGCATTTTTTAGACCTTCGGTTAATTGCGTACTATCTACATTTGATCTATTTTGAAGATAATAATAACCAATCGCTTCATTATTTGAAGCGTATAACGTAGAAGTAATCGGGTTTTTTAATTGCTTTAAATATTCCTTTGTAGGTAACTTACCAAAGGCACCAAAGTAAATAAGTAAAATAAAGAAAAGAGAAAAAACAAACCCCGCACCTAATACATAAAAAATGCTTTTAAAGGGGTGTTTTTTAGCAAAATGAAAAACATTCTTAGCGTTAAGGAACAGTTGATGTTTCAAGCTTTTAATTTTTTCCATAGTTGCACAGCATGGTCCAAAGGTTATTTATTACAGGATTAGTGCCAGCGCAAAATTATACTTTTTTTTGACACCAATTAAAAATTCGCTTTTATCCGTAATCCTGCTTATTACTTAAACTCACTTTATAAAATGAAACTAAAACAAAGAGAAACAATCACTATTAAAAATATGAAGCGTTTTTAGGATAAATTGCTGAAAGACAAGTTCTCCTATCCTAAACATTTAACAAAGTTTATCGTTCTTAACGCTATCGATACAGTGCATAAAATTGATCTTAAACGAAAACCATCTAGCTAATATTTCCATCAGTAATTTTAATTCATCCATTAGAAACTCCGCTGAGATATATCTTTGTTTCCTAATCAGAATTAAGGCATTAAAGCATATCCTTTTAACTGATAATTTGCTAATACCATCATTGCTGAAAGTGCCATCTCAGTATTAGAATTCAAATCTTCTTGACTAATATTTCGTGATGTAGCCGCTTGTACGCAAACAAAAAGTTCTACGCCATAGTCTTTTAAAAGCTTTAGAATTTCTGCATTGGGATTTGGTTTTTCATATTTTTCTTGATATTTAGCGTCATTTAAGGTCGCAAAAATAGCCCCTCCGTGAATAGCAGCTACCAAATGAATTTTATCAGGTGAAATATCACTAGAACCTAACATATTTATCACTCTGGCAATTTTCCATAATCCTATATTCACGCCTTCCATTTCGCGATCATCCATAACATCAAAAACTATATTGTATTCTAGAGCAGCATCAGGCTGAGCGGCTACATCCTTAAAAACTTTGATTTTACCATAGCCGTCTATGACTGGTGTTATCCATTCTTGTGCGCTTACAAATTGTGCTAACATAAGTAAGCATACCAATAAAAATATTTTTTTCATGTGCTATTTTATTTATAAAATTAAAAAACAACTATAATTACCTCGTGCAAATATCTGTTAGTTCAACATAATATATAAGAAAGAAAGTACATTTGTTTTGTCATTAAATATACCTATCTAATTTATCTTTACAAAATTATAGTTTCATTTGCTATTTTTAACCAGTGTACCGATTAAAATGGTAAAGAATTTCAAAACAAATGAAAGAAGTACCCACCATTAAAAGGCATTTCAATAAAGCATTCCTTATCCTCATTGTTTTGGCTGGATCTTTAGGTATTGGTCTTTACACCTATTCATTTAAGGAAGCATCTTTGGTTGCACTGCCACTAGCGGATTTGCCTAGACAGTGGCGACCCAAAGATCCAATTAAATCGTTAAGTTCCATGCCAGAAAAAGTCAAAAAAGGCTATTATTTAATTGCGGAAACTTACCAGTACATGGGTCCGACTGCAGAGGATCCAAACGACCGTTTTACAGGAAATAATTTGGCCTGTACCAATTGTCACCTAAAAGCTGGCACACAAGCAGGAGCTTCTTCTTGGGTAGGGATCATCAAGCGTTTTCCGCAATTTGGAGGTCGTGCTAACAAAATTGGCACTATAGAAGATCGTATAAACGGCTGTATAGAACGCAGTATGAATGGAGAAAAACTCCCTGAAAATTCTGATAAAATGAATGCCATCGTGGCGTATATGGATTGGATAAGCCAAGGTTTGCCTGAAAAGGAAAGAAATATATATAAAGGGTATCAACCCATTAGGATACCGGATATGGCAGTTGACCTAGACAAAGGGAAACAGGTATTTATAAAAGAGTGCTTAGTATGCCATGGAGAACAAGGTCAAGGTCGTAAAAAACCGAATTCTACGGGCTATCTTTATCCGCCGTTATGGGGTTTAGACTCTTACAATAACGGCGCAGGAATGAATCGTGTAATTACCGCTGCGGAATTTATAAAAAGTAATATGCCTTATTTACAAGCAACTTGGGACAATCCAAAACTAACTGACGAAGAAGCGTACCATGTAGCAGGGTATATCAATAGTTTTCCACGCCCGCAAAAAACAAACACAGCATTAGATTATCCAAACAAAAAATTAAAACCTGTGTCAACCCCCTACGGACCTTGGACTGATCATTTTACGAAAGAGCAACATACCTACGGGCCGTTTCCTCCAATAATTGCCTATTACAACAAAACATACGGCATTACTAAAACAAAGTAGTACCTGTTTTAATTAAAATTTTATTCTTCTCTACCATAAAAGATAAAACAATAACCTAATAAAAGCCATATATCACAAGACCTTTCATGACCTCGAAGGGATGAACTGCGTTGATCCCTCAAAGCTCCGCTTTGAAAATAGTAAAAACAAAAAAACGCTCAAGTAAGCTTGGCGTTTTTCCTTTTTGCACTTTTATTCCTGACCCCGAAGGGATTCGAACCCCCTACCATTAGAGCCGAAACCTGCCTGTCCGGCAGGCAGGTCTGATATTCCCTACCAATAGGCAGGAAAGTATTCAATTGAAACTATTTACAAATTCAATTTAATTTTCAAAAATTCTCTTCCAACACCAGATTTAAAATATTTTTCCCTCTTTCTAGCTTCTTCTCTAGTGGAAAATTCTTCTTGATAAATTAAAATCCATGGCAGAAATCCTTTGGTAGATTTATTTTGACCTAAATTATGCTGACTTACTCTTTTTAAAACATCAGTCGTCATGCCCTTATAAAGCCTTCCATCAACTTCACTTTTTAAAACATAAACATAAAACATAACCACATTAAATTAAAAAAGTCTTGTATCTACAAGACTTTTAGTGACCTCGAAGGGATTCGAACCCCCAACCATCAGAGCCGAAATCTGATATTCTATCCAGTTGAACTACGAGGCCATGTTGTTATTATCTATTTGAATTTTTTTCTAATTTTATTTATCAACTCGAAGGGATTCGAACCCCCTACCATTAGAGCCGAAACCTGCCTTTCCGCCAGGCAAATCTGATATTCCCTGCCTGCCGGCAGGTATCCAGTTGAACTACGAGGCCATATTCCGAGCGCTAGCGACGGAATCTTTTACCATTAAATCAAATTCTTTTTTACTAAGTTCGATATGGTTTTACCATCGGCTTTACCGGCCAATTCGGCGGAAACGATTCCCATTACTTTTCCCATATCTTTCATGCCTTCTGCACCGGTGGAAGCAATAGCTTGTTTTACAACTTTTTCTATTTCTTCTTCGGATAATTGTTCTGGTAAAAACTTCTCGATTATTGCAATTTGTGCTAGCTCAGGATCTGCTAAATCTTGTCTGTTTTGTGCTATGAAAATGGCAGCACTATCTTTACGTTGCTTTACTAATTTTTGCACTATTTGAATTTCCGCTTCTGCTGAAATTTCTTCTCCTGAACCAGAATCTGTTTTTAGTAACAATAAGGCAGATTTGATGGCTCTTAGCGATTCTAATGCTACTTTATCTTTAGCTTTCATCGCTGTTTTCATCTCTTCCATAACCTTATCTTGTAAACTCATAATTTCAATTTTTTTAGCGGTGTAAATATAAAAATTAAACCCGAAAACATAGCTTGTTTTCGGGTTTAATAAATTTAAAACTCCATTTTATTAATCTACATTATCGTGTAAGTACGAATTGTTAGATCTAATTTGAATCTCGTCATTACTATCTTCACTTAATGAGGTTCTAGAGATTCTATTTTCTCTATTTACTTCATTTAAATTAACGCCTTGTCTTTTATACGCTGGGTGTTTTTCTATTTCGTCTAGGCGCTGAGCACTATTCGTTTGGAACTTATAATTAAAATCTTTTAACTTTCTTCTTCGTTCTTCTGATCTACTTCTCAACAACTCTTCTAATGGCATATCCATCGGATCAATTTCCATATCTTGATCTTCTTTCTGAATAGGTCTTTCTATAGTTTTGCGTTCAAAATGAATATCATTCTCAATTATTTTTGGTTCAAAATTTTCTGCTTTAGATTTTGCCCCTGTTAGTTTATTCTCTAACTCCATATAATCATCTAGACTATATCTTTTTTCGCCATCTTTATTATACTCCAAAACAGGAATAACTTCGATATGTTCTTTTACATCAATATCCTTAACTTCGTCATCTAAGGAAAATAAAAAAACATTTTCTTTTGATTTTTCCTCTTTATTTACTGATTTTTCAGACATATCAAAACTAAAAAGAAACTGATCGTCTTCAATTTTAGCAGAGGTTACCGTTATGGGTTCGATAACCTTAATATTATTGATTTTAGATTTTGCATCAACAAT
The DNA here is from genome assembly GCA_030731855.1 of Cellulophaga sp. GTDB lineage: Bacteria > Bacteroidota > Bacteroidia > Flavobacteriales > Flavobacteriaceae > Cellulophaga. The sequence goes on from JANQTG010000042.1 coordinate 21,645, forward strand.
AATAAAATCTTCTTCTACATTTTTAGCTACAACTTCTTCGTAAAAAACATTAAAGTTTTTTATAAAACTAGAGGTAGGTATTAAGTCCATCTGAGGTTTTTCTTCTTCCAAAATGTGCTTAACCACTTCAGGCTCTTCGTTAATAACTGGTTTTTCAGCGGCTTTTGGCGTAATATCTTCTTCTTCAACCAATTTAAAAACTACATTTTCAGCACCCATTAAATGTTGTACTGCTTTTTGACCGTCTTCTAGGGTATGAATGATTTTTTTAGATTCTGTATTTACAATAGTATCTTGTTGATCTATATTAAACCCCGTAGCGATCACCGTAACTGCGATGGCTTCGCCCAGCGTTTCATCTTCGCCAACACCCATAATAATGTTTGCACCATGACCTGCTTCCCCTTGAATATGGTCATTTATTTCTCCGATTTCATCAATTGTAATTTCTTTAGAACCAGAAACGATTAGCAACAAAACGTTTTTAGCGCCTGCAATTTTATTATCATTCAAAAGAGGAGAATCTAAAGCATTTGTAATTGCCTCGTTAGCTCTTGTTTTACCAGAAGCAGTAGCGGATCCCATAATTGCAGTACCGCTATTAGAAAGTACTGTTTTCGCATCACGTAAATCTATGTTTTGTGTGTAATGGTGTGTTATTACCTCTGCAATACCTCTAGCCGCAGTTGCTAAAACTTCATCGGCTTTAGAGAAACCGGCTTTAAAGCCTAAGTTTCCGTATACTTCTCTTAGTTTGTTGTTATTTATTACGATTAATGAATCTACATTTTTACGTAATTTTTCGATACCAGCTTGAGCTTGCTTAGTTCGCATTTGACCTTCGAATACAAAAGGAATCGTAACAATACCAACCGTAAGGATATCCAGTTCCTTAGCTTGTTTCGCAATCATTGGTGCTGCACCCGTTCCAGTACCACCACCCATACCAGCCGTAATAAAAACCATTTTGGTATTTGTGCCCAACATGTTTTTTATTTCTTCCATACTTTCAATAGCAGATTGCTCCCCTACTTCTGGGTTCGCTCCTGCTCCCAAACCTTCCGTTAAAGAAACCCCTAATTGAATTTTATTTGGGACACTACTGTTATCAAGTGCCTGAGAATCCGTATTACAAATAATAAAATCTACACCGTTAATACCTGCCGTGTACATGTGGTTAATGGCATTACTGCCACCGCCACCAACGCCGATTACTTTTATAACATTACTTTGATTTTTCGGTAAATCGAAATCTATACTTCCAAATTCGTTATTTTTGCTCATGCTTATTGTATTACTGGTTATACTGTGTTCTCGTTTTTATTTTATTCTGCGTTGTCTAAAAAATCTTTCAATTTATCAGACCATTTATCAAATATAGATTTACGCTCTTTTTGCACCTCTTTTGGCTGCGAAATTTCTTCGTTAAGTATGCTTTTTCCATCTTCCGTAGCTGTTTTCTGAGGTGCTAGAATTTCTTCTTGTTCTTCAAGCGCTGTAGCCTCTTTTTTTGCTTTATTTTTTAAAGCATTCATTAATAAACCAACGGCAGTAGCGTAAAGTGGACTCGCAATTTCTTCATCAGAATCGCCCGCCAAATGCTCGTTTGGATAGCCAATTCGCGTATCCATGCCAGTGATGTATTCTAC
>JANQTG010000043.1 GCA_030731855.1 Cellulophaga sp.
GGAGCTTCTGCTTTAATGCAAGGTTTAGCAGATGGTTATTTTGTGTTGCCTTATACGATTGGAGACTATTTATCTCACGAAATTAGAACAGGGAAAATACCTACAGATACGCCAGAGTTTGATGAAGCTGAGAAATCAGTAAAAGATAAAATTGATTTCTTTATTAATAATAAAGGAACACATTCTGTTGATTATTACCATAAAAAGCTAGGCAAAATAATGTGGGATAAATGTGGGATGTCTCGTAATGCGGAAGGTTTAAAAAGTGCCATGGTTGAAATTAAAGCTTTACGTGAAGATTTTTATAAAAACGTAAGTGTGCCTGGTGAAGCAAACGAAATGAATGCGGAACTAGAAAAAGCAGGTCGTGTAGCCGATTTCTTGGAATTAGGTGAATTGTTTGCAAAAGATGCCTTAGTTCGTGAAGAATCTGCTGGAGGACATTTTAGAGAAGAATACCAAACTGAAGACGGTGAGGCGCAACGTAGAAAAGAGTTCCAGTTTGTATCAGCGTGGGAATATAAAGGTGAACCTGCCGATGCGGTTTTACATAAAGAAGAATTAGTTTACGAAAATATTGAAGTTAAAGAAAGAAGTTACAAATAGTTGATGGTTGCTAGTTGTTGGTTTCTAAAAAAACCAACAACGAACAACGAACAACCAAAAACTAAAAAATATGAATCTTACATTAAAAATTTGGAGACAAAAAGACTCAAAATCTAAGGGTCAAATGGTCGATTATAAAGTAACAGAAATATCTGAACACATGTCGTTTCTAGAAATGATGGATGTTTTAAACGAACAATTAATCAATAAAGGCGACAGTCCTGTTGCTTTTGATCATGATTGTCGTGAAGGTATTTGTGGTTCTTGTTCTATGTATATAAATGGTGAAGCTCACGGACCTGATAGAGGCGTTACTACTTGTCAATTACATATGCGTATGTTTAAAGATGGCGACGTTATTACAATTGAGCCCTTTAGAGCAAAAGCTTTTCCTGTATTAAAAGATTTATCAGTGGATAGAAGTGCTTTTGATCGCATTCAACATGCTGGTGGCTATATCTCTGTGAATACAAGTGGTAACACGCAAGATGCGAATGCTATTCCGATTCCGAAAAGCGATGCTGACTTAGCTATGGATGCAGCAACTTGCATTGGTTGTGGCGCTTGCGTAGCGAGTTGTAAAAACTCATCTGCAATGCTTTTCGTTGGAGCAAAAGTATCTCAATATGCATTATTACCACAAGGACAGGTGGAAGCTGCTGATCGAGTTAGAAACATGGTGGCGCAGATGGATTTAGAAGGATTTGGAAACTGCACAAATACCGGTGCTTGCGAAGTAGAATGTCCTAAAGGAATTTCTTTAGAGAACATTGCTCGCATGAATAGAGAGTTACTGAAAGCAAGCTTTTCATAACCCACTCTAGTTTTATATATAAATTAAAAAATCCCAAACCTTAAGGTTTGGGATTTTTTAGTTTAGGTTATGTTGGTTTTTTTATTCCTTGAATATCCTTTCATTAAAACATTAATCACAAGTGAAATAAAAAAACGAACTTAAAATACTTTTTTATATTGTTTAATTCCAACCCATACTCCATACTTCCATGGTTCCATGGCTCAATACCAATCAGTATGATAAAAATTGTATTCAATTCTAAAACAATTCTTTATTACAATACCTTATTGCAATAAAAGCATCTACAATGGCTAATATAGCTTGTAGATGCCTCTTTTTTATGAAAATTACATTTTTACGATAATAAATTCTGAACGTCTGTTAAGTTCATGCTTCTCTTTAGTACAAGGTACAGTACCGTCACATTCATTTATCAATTGATCTTCGCCATAACCTGTTGCACTTTCTATACGACTAGCATCAATACCTTGCGATATCATGTAAGCTCTAGTTGCTTTTGCACGATTATCAGATAAGTATCTATTATAGGCCTTAGAACCTCTACTATCCGTATGTGACTCAATTTTAATGACCATTGTAGGATATTCATTCATGGTTTTAACAAGCTTATCTAACTCCACAGCGGCATCTTTCCTAATATTTGATTTATCAAAATCGAAATAAATCATGTCTGTTTTGAGTTTTCTTATACCATTTTCGACCGCTATTAATTCCTCTAGTTTCCTCAAAGCAATAGTTACATTGGTAGTATCGTCAACTTTGGTAATAGCTTCTGTAATATCTTCTAAATATTCATCTTTATTTGTACGTAGAATATATTTTTTATCACTTTCTAAATCAGAGAAAACAAAACTACCATCATCTTCCGTTTCCATTTCTCTAAGCTTAATATTATTTTCATCTAATAACATTACCATTGCTTTAGGTAAATAATCTCCAGTTACCAATTCCGTAACTATACCTGCAATAGCTGCATTGGTTGTTTTTTCCGGAGTTAATAATTTAAATGAATAAATATCATCATCACCTTTTCCTCCTTCACGGTTTGATGCAAAATATCCCGTTTGGTCTTTTTCATTAATAATATATGAAAAATCATCTTTATTACTATTAATTGGTTTCCCGGCATTTACTGCTTCTTGGAAACCTTCATCATCATAAATAGATTCGTAAACATCTAAACCGCCCATTCCAATATGTCCGTCCGAAGAAAAGTAAAGCTTTGTGCCCGTAATAAAAGGAAATAATTCCTTTTTTTCTGTATTTATTTTTGAGCCCAAATTTCTAGGTTCCGAATAAATACCGTCTTCGGAAACATCTACTACAAAGATATCAGTCTCACCAATACTTCCCGGCATGTCAGATACAAAATACAGTTTTTTACCATCAGCACTTAAAGCTGGGTGACCTGTAGAATAATTATCGCTATTAAAAGGTAATTCAGTAGCTTCTGACCATTCTTCACCTATTTTTGTCGACTTATATAATTTTAAATGGTTAATACCATTATCATCTCTTTTTAGCTTTTTACCATAATTATTTCTTGTGAAATACATGGTTTTATTATCAGGTGAAAAAGCAACCGATGCCTCGTGGTATTTAGAATTTATTTTCTTTGAAAACTTAACGGCCTCTTTTAACTCTGCATTTTCTTCGTTAACCTTGGATACGTACAAGTCTAAAAAAGGCTGATCATTCCACTTATATTTTCTCGTTACAAAAGTGGATGAATCTTTTGAGGATGCGTAGACTACCTTATCTGATTCGTAAAACATTGGTGAAAAATCAGAAAACTCAGAATTAATGTCAATGTTTTTGATATTAAATTTTACAGGAGCATTCATTATTTTATCTAAAATAACTTCATTCGGAGTATCATTTTCAAGATCAATACTTTCAGAAGATTTCGCTTCCATTTTATTATAAATACGCATTAATCTTTTTGCCTTTGCATATTTCCCTGTGCCTTTTAAAGTATGTGCATATTTAAAGTAATTATCAGACGACATATATTCTTCATAGTTTTTATAGAGAATGTCATAATAATAAAAAGCTTTTTCCATATTGGTATTAAAATAATAAGCGTCACCAGCCTTTTTCAACACTTCAAAAGAGTAATTCTTTTTATCTTCTAGCGCTAATTCATAAAGCTCAGCGGCTTCTGCATACCACATTTTCTCAAAATACAAATCTGCTTTTTGTATCAATTTAGATTGATTTGGTTTCTCTTTTAATACACTAGGTTTTTCTTTTAGAGAATTAAGCATATCAATAGTTACGTCTTCTAAAGGCACCGTTGGTTCTGCTTCAACGCCAACTTTAGGCTCTTTTTTAATATAATTACTTTCTAGAAGTTCTTTAGCCTTATTAGTTTCTTGTGCGCTAATCGTTAATAACGAAAATAAGGCAAGTATTAAAATAAAATTTTTCATGTTAGGTTAATTTAGAAGAATCTTGGGGATTTCATTTTCTTGGTTAGGGAAATTAATTCGTAACGTAAGAAAATCTCGTGCGTTCCAGAATTATAGTTATTCAAAAGGTTAGTTGTATAGTCGTAGGCGTACCCAATATTAAATTTTGGAGACAATTGAAAGCCAAACAAAGCACTTACAGAATCATCCCACCTATAGTTAACGCCTAAATTTAGTTTTTCGTATAGTAAAAAGTTTGCGGAGAGATCCACTGAGAGTGGAGCACCCAAAACATGTTTTACGAAAAAAGAAGGTTTAAATTTTAATTCAGCATTTAAATCAAAAACATGTCCACCTATAAAGAAAAAATGCATTCGTTCTAAAGCCTCAGACTCTTCTACCTCATCGAAGTGTTGATTGGTAAAAACATTAGGTGTTGATATTCCAAAATAAGACTTCTCGGTATAATAAAATATTCCAGCACCAATAGTAGGTAAAACTCTATTGTCAATATTTTGATTAAAAACTACATCTGGATCTCTGAAAATACCCTTTGACCAATCAATATTTAATAAACGCACCCCAGCTTTTAAACCAAGTCCCAAACGATGGCCTCTATCATTTAATATTAATTGATGTGAATAGTTCCCATCTATATAAGTCTCTTCTGAGGGGCCTAGTTCGTCTTGTATTATAGACAAACCAATACCATCAAATAAACCAATTGGTGTATCTATTCCGAAGGTAACTGTGGTTGGAGATCCATCGATACCAACCCATTGACTACGATATAAAGAAAGCACCGCTAGATGACCTCTTGAACCCGTATAACCAGGGTTAACTGTCATCGTATTATAATTATACTGTGTAAACTGAGGATCTTGTTGACCATAAACTGATACGCCAGCCATAATTGATCCAATAATAAGTAGGTATTTTGGGATAAGTTTCATTATAACTTCATTAATATATTATTCATTTTCAGTTTCTATTTATCTATTTAAGTAAAGCCAACCAGCTCTTGGAGCTGTTTTGCCGTCACCGAGGTCTAACGCATAATAATAAGTGCCTACCGGTAATCTTTCACCAGCCTTAATGGTAGCTCTGCCAGTAGAGATGCCATCCCAAGTATTGTTATAGCCTCTTTGTTCGTAAACCTTAGTACCCCATCTATTAAATATTTCTAAATAATTATTAGGATATTGGTCTATACATTCAATAAAGAATACCTCGTTGGCACCATCACCATTTGGAGAAAATTCATTATAAATTAATAAACATTCTTCTTTTTTAGTAATGGTCACTTGATCTTCATCGTTACTTGGATTCGTGTCCATTTGATCCAGAAAAGATAAAGTAGCTACATTCGTATACGATTCACCTTCAACCATTATAACACTAATATCTAAACTAGCAGTTTCATTAAAATTTAAAGACGGAATTAACCAATCTCCTAATATTGGATCATACGTACCATTTAAAGTAGTTGAAGAAACGTATTCAAAACCACTTGGTATAATTTCTTCTATTACAATATTTGTTGCATTAGCATTTCCAAAGTTTTGAGCTGTAATTGTAAAAATTATAGTTTCACCAAGTGCTGCTTCTGTGACATTTGCCGTTTTTGTTATCCCTATATCTACAAACTGGTTTACACTAATGGTATCGACTGAATCTTCATCATCTTCAGATTGATCACCATCGTCATTATTAGGCGTTGAATCTGGATCGTATTGATCCACAGCTATAATCTGTACTACATTCTTATATTCATCTACCACTCCTGTTGGGGCATTTACAAGTACATTATAGGTAAGCACTAAATCAGTTATGCTCAAGCTCGGAATATTCCAAGTAATCGTATTCCCAGTTAAAATTCCACCATTACTAATCGAAGCCGAGTTAACAGTAAAACCAATTGGTACAACATCTGCTACCACAATATTGGTGGCGTTATTTATACCAGAATTTGTTAGCTCTATTTCAAAGGAAACCGTATCGCCCGTGCTTGGCATGTTCGACGAGCCTGCTGCTAATCTTTTATCTAAACTTAAATCGGCATAAGGCACCATAATATTACTGACTGAATCTTCATCGTCCTCAGATTGGTCACCGTCATCATTATTTGGTGTTGAATCTGGATCATATTGATCTGAAGCCGTTACTTGTGCTATATTTCTATATTCATCAACTGCTCCAGTAGGCGCATTAACAGTAACATTATATCGTAAAGTTCTTGTTCCTGCCGCTACAGACGCTAAATTCCATGTAATGGTACTTCCAGAAAGCACTCCATTATTAGTAATAGAACCCGCAATTACGGAAAAACCAGATGGTATATTATCCTCAATTTCAATGTTTGTGGCATCATCAGGCCCATTATTTCTTAATACGATTTCGAAAGAAAGTATGTCACCAACATTTGGTGTATTCGACATACCACTTGCCAATCTTTTATCAATGCTTAAATCGGCACGACTTATAAATATGTTAGAAATAGCATCTTCGTCATCTTCGGACTGGTCACCATCATCATTATTTGGTGTTGAGTCTGGATCTACTTGATCCGATGCCGTAACTTGCGCAATATTTCGGTATTCATTCGCTACCCCTGTTGGAGCATTGAC
>JANQTG010000044.1 GCA_030731855.1 Cellulophaga sp.
TCTAGCGATGAACGTATTGAAACCGAAGTTACGCTAAGAGGGAAATTAAATTTAAGCGAAGCTAACCCACATGATGGAACTATTGTTTCCATAAAAAAAGTTGAATACTTAATCGTTGACGGACAAGAATTTACCAAAGCTAAGTTGCAACTAAAATCCATAAGCGCTATTTTTTGGATATCAAATTAAAACGAATATGAATATGTTAAACAGAACACTATTATTATCGATTGCTATTTTTTGTTTGTTCAGTTGCAAAGAAGAACAAAAGAAAGAAATACAAAAACCAGATAAAAAACCGAATATAGTCTACATTCTTACAGACCAATGGAGAGGAGATGCGTTGGGGTATGCTGGTGATCCAAATGTAAAAACACCTAACCTAGATCAATTAGCTAAAGAATCTGTCAATTTTACCAATGCAATATCCGTTACCCCAGTTTGTACGCCGCACCGTGCTGCGCTTCTCACTGGAAAATTCCCAACCGCCACAGGTATGTTTTTAAACGACCTTCAACTACCCGCAGAAGAATTGACTATGGCAGAAATTTTTAAAGATGCTGGCTACAAAACAGCGTTCTGGGGGAAATGGCATTTAGATGGTCAGGGACGTTCCGCTTATATCCCTGAAGAAAGAAGGCAAGGATTTGAATACTGGAAGGGTTTAGAGTGCTCGCATAACTTTAATAAAATGGGATATTATGATAATAATGACACAGTATTAAAGCATTGGCCAGCATATTCTCCTTTCGCCATCACTAAAGATGTCAACCATTACCTAACTGATAATGCTGCAGATGAGCAACCATTTTTTTTATTGATATCCTTAGGAACGCCACACTATCCACACGATAGTGCTCCCAAAAAATACAAGGATATGTATCCACCGGAAAGCCTAAAGCTTGCTCCTAATATAACTAAAGAATTAGAAGAACGGGTGCGTAAAGAGTTGCAAGGCTATTATGCCCATGCTACAGCTACAGATGAAGCGATTGGTACGGTACTAAATAAATTGAAAGAACTAAAATTAATGGAAAATACCATTGTGGTGTTTTCCTCAGATCATGGAGAAATGATGGGGGCACATGGCGTAAAACCCTTTGTGAAACAATTAGCATGGGATGAATCCTTGCGAGTACCCTTTTTAATCCGATACCCAAATATAGGAATAAGCCAAGGATCAGTTGTCAATGCCCCTATAAATACTCCGGATATTTTGCCATCTCTTTTAGGCTTAACCGAAATTGAAATACCTGATGGAATAGAAGGTGATAA
>JANQTG010000045.1 GCA_030731855.1 Cellulophaga sp.
GACGTAACTATAAATGAACTTAAAATAAATTACTTTACTTTCTGATAAATTAAAAATAAAGATAATTTATTATCAAAACAAGATAAACAATTACATATTGTAGGAAATACTCGACTTTGTTTGGATTAGAATATTTTAGCTGAACCCTTTTAATCAGTAAATATTGTATTAAATTTTAATTTGTATAATGGATTTTACTAGGAGACAAATGGTAATCATCGCTATTGTAAATGTTCAAGAAAACGCGAACCTATCGACTATCAGAGTTTCATTATTTGAACGCATTAGTATTCCAACGCTCAATAGTGAAATTAATAAACTAATTAATCAAAATGTACTTTATCAAAGTGGTATTGGTAGAGGAAAAACAAAAGCGGATGCATAATATTTTAAATATAATAATTAAATATTTATGCATCTAGAAAATTTCAAAAAACACCAAAATTAATCAAGTTATTGGCTTTATTACTAATCAGTTAATTCTTTGAATCCAAAATAACTCCAATACTTACCCTTTTTCATTTAAGGAAAAATGGTCCTTCCAAAAGTGTTGAACACCAGCTAAAGAAGAATTTGACAAGACATGTTTTTATTGAAAATTCTTTTTTAGCTTTAAGCTTGATGAATCAACTTTTTAATAAACATTTATTGATCTACATTTCAGTAACTTGCTGCTACAGCTGATGCGAATGCCTTATTTTGAATCTTAAAGAAAAGAATTTAAACTAAAATATATCAAAAAGGTAATGCGATTGGCAGTGCATAAGGCAAATGAAATACATTACAAATCCTTTTTAATTTTTTCTCGTATTGTGATTAAATGAAAATTAAAAAATCTCTTTGAGAGTTAGGAGATAATAGCGACAACAATTAATTATAAGGTTAACGAGAAGTCTTCTTCAAATATTACATCTATTTTTTTGTAATACATCACTAACTCATGTTTTTTAAAAAAAGAATTACGAATCTTATTTCATTTAGAAGCGGATTTGACAATTACAAAACCAAGAGATTAAAAAATAATTTTTTTAAATCTTATATCATCATTTTCAGACTATTCTAATTTAGAATTTATAAAAATATAACATATAAATAGACTGGAATTATTATTATGTGTTATATTTACACTTAATAAGTGTAAATATCATTTTGATTTATTATCATGAACAAAAAAACAGATCAATTATCGGCAGATAATATTAGAGCTTTAGCCATATCGATGGTAGAAAAAGCAAGTTCAGGACATCCGGGAGGCCCCATGGGAGGTGCGGATTATATGCATATTTTGTATTCGGAGTTTTTCAACTATGATCCTTCTGACATGAGATGGCCTTACCGTGATCGTTTTTTTATGGATGCTGGTCATTTATCTCCCTTGATGTACTCTCAGTACTATTTACTTGATAACTATTCTAAAAATGATTTACAAAATTTTAGACAATGGAAATCTGTTACTCCTGGTCATCCTGAGATTGATGTAAATAGAGGCGTAGAAAATACTTCTGGACCTTTAGGGCAAGGGCATACTATGGGGGTAGGAGCAGCGATAGCAGCAAAATTTCTTCAAGCACGTTTTGGTGATTGGATGAATCATAAGATTTATGGATTTATATCTGATGGAGGTGTTCAAGAAGAGATATCACAGGGCGCGGGCCGCATTGCAGGGCATTTAGGATTAAGCAATTTTATTATGTTCTTTGATTCTAATGATGTTCAGTTATCTACAAAAACTGATGAAGTAACTTCCGAAGATACTGCAAAAAAGTACGAAGCTTGGGGCTGGAAGGTTGTTACTATTGATGGTCATGATCATGAGGAAATTAGAAAAGCGCTGAAAGACGCTAATGCTGAAACAGAGAAGCCAACCTTAATTATAGGTAAAACTATTATGGGTAAAGGTTGCGTAACGGCAACAGGAGATAATTATGAAGGACATACAGAACTACACGGCAAGCCTATTGGCGATACAGGAGCCGATTTCGTAAAAACACTTGAAAATTTGGGTGCAAATCCAAAAGATGAATTTGCGATTTATGATGAAGTTGCTAAAGCCTATAAAGATATTATCAAGAAAAAAATACAAGACGCTCAAGAAAAGAAGCAAGAAATTGCTGCTTGGCGCTCCTCTAATGAAAAATTAGCAGAAAAATTAGATAGATTTTTAGCAGGAAAATTACCTGAGTTAGATTTTGAAACTATAACATACAAAGAAGGATTAGCAACAAGAGCAGCCTCTGCAAATGTTTTAGGATATTTAGCTGGCAAGGTAGAAAATATGATCGTTTCTTCTGCCGATCTATCAAATAGCGATAAAACAGACGGATTTTTAAATAAAACCCATTCTTTACAAAAAGGAGATTTTACGGGTTCATTTTTACAATCAGGTGTAGCAGAATTAACGATGGCGGCTATAGCTAATGGTATTGCTTTACATGGTGGTGTTATACCCGTTGTAGCAACATTTTTTGTGTTCTCTGACTATATGAAACCTGCGATTCGCTTGAGTGCTATTCAAGAATTACCAGTGAAATTTGTTTGGACACACGATGCTTTTAGAGTAGGGGAAGATGGGCCAACCCACCAACCAATAGAACAAGAAGCACAAATTCGATTGTTAGAAAAGTTAAAAAATCATAGTGGAGATAATAGTTTTGTAGCTCTAAGGCCAGCAGATTCTGCTGAAACCGTAGTAGGTTGGAAAATGTTATTAGAAAATGATAAAGTGCCTTCTGGGCTTATATTATCAAGACAAGGTATAAAAGATCTTCCTGCCATGGGTTCCTCAAGATATAAAGATGCACTACAAGCCGAAAAAGGCGGTTATTTAGTTCAGAAAACAGATAATGCCGATATTACCTTGATTGCTAATGGATCAGAAGTAGCCACATTAATTGAAGCTTCTAAACTATTGACAGAGAAAAAAGGATTAAAAGTGAATATCGCCTCTATTATCTCTGAAGGCTTATTTAGACAACAATCTCAAGACTATCAAGATACCGTAATACTCAAAAACAAACCTGTATTTGGTTTAACAGCTGGCCTACCCGTAAATCTGGAAGCTTTAGCGGGGCCAAACGGAAAAGTATTTGGTTTAACCCATTTTGGATATTCTGCACCAGCGACCGTATTAGATGATAAATTTGGATTTACAGGAGAAAAAGTGTACGAGCAAATATTAAATCACTTAAATAAATAACATATGAAATTTTTTATCGACACAGCAAATTTATCAGACATAAAAGAAGCTCAAAATATGGGTATTTTAGATGGCGTTACTACAAACCCTTCTCTAATGGCTAAGGAGGGTATCGTAGGAACAGAATATATATTAAAACATTATCAAGATATTTGTTCCATTGTTGATGGTGATGTTTCTGCAGAAGTAATAGCCACAGATTTCAATGGAATGATAAACGAAGGAACACAACTAGCTGCATTACATCCTCAAATTGTGGTTAAATTACCCATGATTGAAGATGGTATTAAAGCATGTAAATATTTTTCAGAAAAAGGTATACGTACCAATGTAACTTTAGTATTTTCTGCTGGTCAAGCGCTTTTAGCTGCTAAAGCTGGAGCAACTTACGTATCGCCTTTTTTAGGAAGATTAGACGATATTGCGACTGATGGACTTCAGCTAATTGCTGAAATACGACTTATCTATAATAATTATAATTTTAAAACTCAAATTTTAGCTGCTTCTATACGGCATACGATGCATGTAATTAACTGTGCTAAAATTGGAGCAGATGTAATGACAGGTCCACTTTCATCTATTACTGGACTATTAAAACACCCATTAACCGAATCTGGGTTAGCCAAGTTTATGGAAGACTATAAAAAAGGAAATCAATAATTTAAATACAACAAAATGAAAACTATTTTAAAAGGATTAACACTTGGTTTAACAATGATTTTTTTATCATATGATTCAACCTATGAATATATACCTATCAGTTAACAAATGATTCTGATAGTTCCATAAGAATTTCTTTTACTAGAGGCGAAAATTCTAATTTAGACATACCAGCTAGTAGCTTTTCAGATACAACACTAATTTTACAAGTTAAAGAAACTAGAATTTTATATATGCTATCTCATAGTGTTGAAGGACCATCAGACCCCTCTTTTGATGGTGTAAATAAAGATATTAAAAATGTAACTGCTAAAATTAAGATACTCTAGCATCAAAAAAAGACTATAGCGATAATACTTTTTGGGAATTTGTTGATATCATTTATATCCATAATTTTAAGAATGAAGACTTTAAATTTAAGTATATGAATTAAATAAAAATCCCGAAGTTTTGAAAACTTCGGGATTTTTATTTTTTTATTTTTTAAATTCATTTAAAGCTGGTAAAACTTTATAGGCTTTAGGATACTTTTTCTTATCAAAACGATAAAATAATGCCAGATTATCATAATTAGAGCCTGAAATATTGTTTAGCGGGTTTATTCCACTAAAAGCAACATACTCACCTCCCCAATACCCAAAACCAATGGTGTTTGGAACTACTGCAAGTGTATTTCGTAAGTCTTTTATATAATTTGATTGTCCTGTAGTATTAGCAGGATATTGTTTTCTTGTTAATAAAGTAGCCCTTACTTCTCCTACCTCAAGTGGTTCTAACTTATAATTTCGAATTATGTTTTTTACTTTATCATCATTTTTTAAAGTAAAAGGATAGGCAGTCTCTGCTATCAATAATCGTAAATTAGATTTATTTGAATTTTCAACTCTAAATTTATTGATGGTATTGAGCGCTATTAAAGTACTTTTCAGATCATTTAAATCTTCATTATAAAAAGGATAGTAAGAAACTGCCATTATATCATAATCCAAATCCCACAATACTTTGAAATAATTCGTAGCTGCATCGCCAATACCTGCATAATGTATAATTGTTTTAGCGCAAGGATAACCTTCTTTAGCACCTTTAATACCAGCTTTAACTAAACTTTTAAAATTTCCTAAATTTGATTTAAAATTTCCAATTGGCAAAAGCATGCCTAAATTAGTTTCGTTACCAATCTGCACATAATCTGGTTTTAAGTCACTAACGACATTTTTAGTATAGTTTTTTACTGCATCTTCTAGTTGTGGTAAGTTTAATTTGTTCCAACCCCACAAAGTAGGTGCATTTTGATTATTCAAATCAGCCCAAGTATCTCTGTAATGAATACTAATCCATGTTTTAAAGCCTAATGTTTTAGCTCTATCTGATAATTTTTTTACTTCGTTATAGCCATAAATACCTGTATTATTCATCCATAATCGCAGTCGAATTGTGTTAACACCTGATCCTTTAATTAATGGAAGTAAACTTTGTGCTTGATTATTTGAATTTTTAAAAATAAGATTTTTAGCTTCTAATTGGGGAAGAAAAGAGACGTCCATAGCCTTAATTTCAAAATCGATATTGGTATTACAGCTTACTGCTTTAGCTGTTATTAAATTTTCTTCAATCGTGACCGATTCTTTTTCAGAAACTAGAATTTCATCTTCAGTACATGAAGCTAAGATCATAAATACCATACATAAAATGGCTTTTGCAAAATTTAATAAATGTTTCATTTTTAGATTTTTTTAGAAAACCTTAATCGGTTTTATATTAAGTGTTAAATATACACTTTAAATAATTTAAATAAAATATTAAAGTATTTATTTTTGACTAAATCATTGATAAATTAACATTTAAATATCAAAACATATATTTCATAGTTAATTTATTGTATGGTATTAAATTTTTGAATATCAATAATAGTTATCTAATTTTTCAACCAGATTATATATAAGTTTCTAATAAATTTGATACCATTAAATTTTAAAAATTAACTTCATTAAAATGTAAAAACCCGAAGCTATTAAAACTTCGGGTTTTCTGTGTAGAAATGTAAAATCTAAAGTATTATTCCTTAAACTCGTTCAGTGCTGGCAATGCTTTAAAGATATTAGAAGTATTGTTGTAACGTGAAAATAGTGTATGGTTATCATAATTAGAACCACTAAGGTTATTAAGAGGATCTATTCCATCAAAAGCGACAAACTCTCCTCCCCAATATCCAAAACCCAAAGTATTATCAACTTCTGAAAGTGTACGTCTAAAAGTTCTAATAAAATCTCTTTGTCCCACTAAAGTGGCAGGATAACCATTTACTAAACTTGCATTAGATGCTGGAAAAATATTACTCACTTGATCATCGTTTTTTTCCGTAAAAGGATATGCAACCTCAGCAATTAAAAGTCCTAATTTTTGATTTATTTGCTGTTCATAAGCTTGCCCATTATCTTGGGTATTAGGTCTTCTATAGGTAGTGTTCAGGTCACTCAATGAACTTTTTAAATAATCTAAGCCTTTATCCTTATAATAAATAGGATAATAAGAAACGGCCATAATATCATAATCAAGATCAAATAAGCCTGTAAAAAAACTTTTTGCTTCATTACCAATACCTGCATAATGAATAATAATTTTAGCCTTCGATGATGCATCGCGAACAGCTTGGCATCCTACTCCAACTAAGTCTCTAAAGTTTTGCCAATTCGTGTTATAATCGCCTAAAGGCAACAATATACCTTTGTTTATTTCATTACCCACCTGAACATAATCTGGATCTAATGCCAAAACAATATTTTTAGTGTAGCTCGTAACAATTGCTTCTAATTCAGAAAGATCTGTTGTCTGCCAATCACTAGGCGTTATTTGATTATTTAGATCTGCCCATGTGTCGCTATAATGAATACTGATCCAAGTTTTTAGACCCAGTGCTTTGGCTCTATCTGACAAATCTTTAACTTCATCATACCCGTAAATATTGACATTTTTCGCCCAAAGCCTTAAACGGACTGTATTTACCCCAGAGGCTTTAATTATTTCAAGTAATTCTTGAGTTGTATTTTCTTCATTTTTAAACGTAACCTCAGCACGGTCTAATTGTGGAAGAAAAGATACATCCATAGCTCTGATTTCAAAATCTCCAACCCCAATGGCGATTCCAGATTCATCTGGCAGGCTTGGATTTTCAGATTCCCCAATAACAGGTATATCACTTGGATTACATGAAATTACCATAAACATCGATAAAAACACACTTACTTTTACTGCATTAAATAAATTTTTCATATCACTATTTTTTAAGTTAATATAAATACACATCTATATAAGTGTTAAAAATACACTTAATAAAAATAAAACACTAATTAATTGTATTATTTTTGTTGAAATACACTACTATTTAACATTTATAATATAAGATACCTAAAACTAGAAGAGCATCTAAAACTATTTCATTCTCCAAAATTATTAATAAAACCTATCGAATTAATCCGACAATTTACATCAATGAAGTAGTCAAATTAGTTATATAGTTACCGAGATTCGCTATCCCGTTAAGGCGTTTTTAATAACAAGCAGTTTAAGTAAGTCTATTAAGTCTAAAATAAATAAGGCAAATACATCCTATTTTAAATTTGAAATAAGCATTAATACAACTTTGTTAAATTACCAGACTTTTATACACAGCATCTTCTTACTGATTAGTTGAAAAAAAGCTTTTACAGGATTACTGAATTTACTGAATTTACTGAAAAATTAGCAGATATATCTTAAACCAATACTAAGCCAAAAGTGTTAAAAATCGCCTACCGCAATTGATAGAAACTGCTTCTCTTTGGTAATAACAAAAAAAACTCCGATACAACAGTATCAGAGTTTACTATGACTACTTCAAAAAAAATTAAAAGGTATATCCAAAACTTAAACTAAACCATGCAGGATAAAAATTACCATCTGCAAAAGTCGGCGTTAAACCTCCTCTAAACATAAATCCTTTATCAATAGGTTGTTTTCGGTACATTAAACTTAAGGTTTGTCCGAAGCTAGACGCATTTTTAGATTCTTCATCGTCTGAAAATGGATTTGAAGTTGAATTCACATAAGTTCCTCCTAGTCCTATTTCAAAAAAGTCTTTTTTATTTCCAAAAAGATAATTTAAAGACAAAGGCACCGTATAACCAGTTCCTGAATCTGGTATGGGAATTAACATCCCCAAACCAACAAGACCACCTAAACCGTTTCGACGGGCTCCAAATCGGGTATCATAATTTACAGACATTCCAATACCTAATCCTCCAAACTCCATAAATATACTATTTGGTCTTTTAACAGCATCCTCTAATTCGTAATTATTTGAAACTTCAATTACTTTACTAATAGCTGATAATGCAAGATTTTCTTGTCCATAAATTTTGCCTACACCAATAATAATAATAATAATAGTAAGCGCACCTAACAATCTAAACTTATTCATATTTTATTTAAACTTAAAATCAATGAACTGCCCAAAGGAGTAATTTTGAGCAGCCTATTGACTAAAAAAAACTAACTAACTTAAAAAAATAATATTAATATCCAGGATTTTGCTCAATTACTCCACCAGCTTCAATAATTACATTAGCAGGTATTGGAAATAAAACTTGATGGTCTCTAGCATTTAAATTTCTAGCTTGTGCTTTTGAAATAAAAGAACCATTACGTATTAAATCTTGTCTGCGAATTCCGAACTCCCAATATAATTCGCGACCACGTTCAGCTAAAATAAAATCTCTGAAAGATTCCTTACTTGAAAAACTACCTACAGGTATATTGGCTGTTGTATTCGCTCTATCAGTTACTAAAGTTAAATAACCCTGAGCCTCTCCTGTTGGTCCATCCAGTTCATTTGTAGCTTCTGCCATAGCTAATAAAACATCCGAATAACGATACATAATTAAGTCAAAACCTTCATTTTCACTTGGCACATAATTGGTATATTTCATTGGAATCGCACCTGTAAGACCATTGTTACGGCCAATGGTTGCATTGCTGTTATTAATATATTCGCTGGCTATAGTTTCCAAGCGAGTATCACCACTAGAATACGTATCATAAAAAGACCAAGGCATCTCGTTGAGTTTATACTTTGCTCCCCTAGTAACATCAACACCTAAAACACTTTTGGCATCACCAGGTATTATACAAGCAAACCAAATATTCCCAGTACCTTCGTTACCAGGTACCGCAAATATGATTTCATCATTTTGAGCATCAGAAAAAACATTTTTATAGCTAGCATTTAGCGCATAACCCATATTTATAATATCCTGACCAACTTCTTTAGCAGCTAGCCAATTTTTTTCATGCATATGCACTTTTAATAGTAACATTCTAGCGACACCTCTCGAAACTCTCCCCCAATTAGGCGTTCCATTATACTTTTCAGGTAATCCTTCAATTGCATCTTCTAAGTCTTTAACCATAGCGGTTACATATTCTACTTTAGTTGGTCTAGCTAAAGGGGTTTCATCGGCAAGAGTGGTAGGGTCTAAGCGTACACTTACGGGTCCGTAAAAATCATACAACACATACATAAACCAAGCTCTAAGAGCTTTAGTTTCTGCAATATAGAGTTCTTTATTCGGAATATCAGATTTTTCAATAATATCAATCAAACCCGTCATTCTGGCGACAAAACTAATACGATCGTAAAATGTTAAGCCACTATTCGTATTATAGGTTGCAGGGCCAAATGTGAAGTTACTTTCAGGAAAGAAGAAAATATCGAAAGCTTCATCTGTTTGTATGGATGTTGCCCAACTATACCCTAAAAAATGCGCGTTAAAATTGAAGGTATAGACCTGCCGTGTGGGATCATTATTACCATAATTTTGATTGAATTGGGCATAAAAAGGAATTAAAGCTGCTAATATATCTGCTTCTGTTTGTGGAAATTCCGATGCATTAATTTGATTAAAAACCTGAGGTTCAAGTATGTCTTCACATCCCGTAAAGGAGAACAGTAAAACTGTTGCTACCAATATTTTTTTAATTATAATTTTCATTTTGATTTTGTTTTATTAAAATTGAACACTAATTCCTATGGCACTTGTTAGTGCTGTTGGATATGGATTATTATTACGTTCCATTTCTGGATCTAAGCCTCTAGAGTTGGTTACAAATAACAAGTTGTCGAAGTTGACAAACAATCTTGCAGATTGGATAAAGCTTACTTCATCCATTGGAATAGAATAACCAAAATTCACGTTTTTTAATCTCGCAAAATAGCTATTTTCAACAGTCCTGTAATCACTAACTCTTGTAGGATTGTTATTTCCAGCAGCATCTGGAGCAAAACCAGGATAAATACCATTAGGATTAAAAGAAGTAAAAACATTTAATGTATTCGCTTCAACATTAGTGGGTGCGCCTTGACGTGCTAAAATTGCAGGCTGCGCAAAGGTTTGGAATCCGTCAAAAGTTAAATTACCATAGGTACCGTATATTTGAAAAGTAAGATCAAAATTCTTATAGGTTATATTATTATTAATACCAAAAGAACCTCTTGGTGAAAAGTCTCCCAAATTGGTGACATCATCAATATCTAACTGTCCATCTTCATTTAAATCTACATATTTTATATTTCCAACGAGAGCGTTTGGTTGATAGTCTGGAATATCGTCAGCTGTTCTAATTAAGCCATCAGTTCTCCAACCATAAACAGCATTAATGGCGTCATTTTCGCCAATATATGATGCTAGTTCAACACCAGGATTCCTTTCTACCCAGAAAGTTCTTGCAGTTCCAAAAGTGAATAACGATGACCAGGAAAAGTTATCTGTAATTACATTTTCTGTTCTTAAGGAAACTTCGATACCTGTGCTTCTTGTAGAACCAATATTGAAAACCTGTACCGTATTAGCATTTGAAGATGGTAATGTTCTAAAGTCTAGCAAGTCTTCTGCTGTTCTTTGAAAATAATCTACAGAGCCTGTAATTCTTTTATTTTTTAATAAGGCAAAATCGATACCAGCATTAATAGTGATATTAGTTTCCCATTTTAAATCAGGATTTCCTAATTGGGTTTGTATAAAACCACTATTGCTAAGTTGATTACCTATTAAATAACTAAAATCTGTGGTAAGTGCATATAGTGAAGATCCAAAAATATTATTTGCGGTTATACTTTCGTTCCCCGTGGTACCATAACCTGCTCTAAATTTTAGTTCTGGCAACCAAGTAATATCTTTCATAAAACTTTCTTCACTAGCAATCCATCCTGCAGATATTCCTGGAAAAAAACCAACTTTATTATTTTCTGGAAAGTTGCTAGAGGCATCAAATCTACCTGTGAATTGTAAAATATATTTATCTTTTAAGGTATAATTTAACCGTGTAAACTGGGATAACTTAATACGAGTTACTCCCCTATTTGAACTTACGTTACTTTGAAGTTTATTATTTGCGATACCTATATTATCAAGACCAAAAATATCAGTAGGAAAGCCGATAGCCTCAAGACCATAATCGCTAAACGTATTTTTATAATACCCAGCACCTACAACTGCGGATACTCTATGATCGCCATAGCTATTATTAAAATTTAAAAAGGTTTCTGCGCTATAATTTCCTAACTTAGAATTACCTAATTGTGCATTACCTTCAGGTACGGTTAAAAAATTTGCCGATACCGGCACAAAAAACCTACGTTCTGTACTCGTATTATCGATACCCCCTACAATATTTAAATTTAAAGCATTACTTAAATTTATTTTTAATGAAGGAGTTAAAATAACACGAGTACTTAAGTTTTGATTGGTAATTTTTGAATAACTAGCAGGATTAGGCGTTCTTGTATAATATCCCACAGTAGTATTACCAATTTCATCAAAAGGAAGTATATCAGGAGCAAATTGTAAGGCTGACTGTAATAATGATGGACTATCAATATCATTTGATTGTCCTGTAGCCACGTTATCGCTCTTTGTATTATTATAAGAAACGCCTAAACTAAAATTGATTCTCGAACTAATTTTTTGGTCTAAATTGATTCTTCCAGAAAGTCTTTTAAAATTTGATCCTTTTAATAGTGCCTTCTGCTCGAAGAAGTTAAAGGAAGTAAATATTTTGGTGTTTTCATTACCCGAAGTAATACTAACATTTTGGTCATTAATACTACCATCTCTTATTACAAAATCGATATAATTAGTTCCTAAGCCAGCATTCGCTATTTGTGATTCACTAAAAAATGGTGTGAAATTAGTAATTGGTGTATTCCCATTACCATAGGGTGCTAGTTGATTGTTTGCTCTGAATTGTTCTGTTCCAAAGTCGTTAGCACCTCTTCTAAACTCTGAAGCATTTAAGGGTCTAAGGTAATCTTTGGCCGTTTGAATAGAATACGTACTACTATAATTTACTGTTGTTCTACCAGCTTTTCCCTTCTTCGTAGTTATCAAAATCACCCCATTAGAAGCAGCTGAACCGTAAATCGCCGTAGCACTCGCATCTTTCAAAATATCAACAGATTCGATGTCATTAGGATTTATATTTGCCAATGGACTTCTTGCAAAACCACCTCTAAACCCTTCTGGGGCAGAATTAAATTCTGTAGAAGAATTGTTACTAATAGGTAGTCCGTCAATAACATATAATGGACTATTATCTCCGTTAGGAGAAATAGCTCCACGAATGGTTATATTTAAAGCACCACCTGGCTGTGCTGTACCAGCAGTAACATTTAAACCAGCTGCTTGACCCTGTAATAAATTATCAATAGTTACTGCGTTAACGGTATTCAAGTCTTCTGATTTTACTGTAGAAACCGCTCCAGTAACATCTTTCTTAAGTTGTACTCCGTAGCCTACCAAAACAACTTCATCTAATGCTTGTGCGTCAGATTCTAATTTTATAATTAGACTTTTTTTATTTCCTATAGTTATTTCTTTCGGAGAAAACCCCACATAGGAAACTAATAAGATATCAGAACCAGATGCATTAATAGAAAAGTTTCCATCAAAATCTGTAGTTGTTCCATTTGTAGTTCCTTTGACTACAATACTTGCTCCCGGCAAAGGCATACCCTGATCATCATTCACAGTTCCAGTTATCGGACTCGTTTGCCCATAAAACAAAAGATGTGAAAATAACAGCATTGCAAAAAGCAAGCTAGATTTGTTAATTTTCATTTTCATAATAGTTTAGTTTTAGTGTTAATTAATAGTTGTTGAGTTATTTGAATTAAATACTTTAGTGATATTCTATAATTTTGCTTGTATTTCCAGTATTGTTGATTGTAATTTTTCAGAACTGATATTTAATTTAATCACTCCTTCCTGTTTTGTAGATTTTACAACAACCATACACCTACCTCTCCAAGCTTTCCTTTGGTTTAGAGTATAACTTTCTATACTTCTAGGATTTGCGTTTGCAACCGAAACAATTTCACCAGGTCCTTCAATCTTAAAATCTAATAAATCTTCTGACTTGAAATTACGAGTTCCGTTTTCATCTAAAAGTTCAATAGTTACATAACTAAGGTCTTGACCATTTGACTTTATGGTGCTTCTATCGGCTATTGCATTTAAAGTGTTTGGTGCACTAGCAGTTTTTAGTTCTATTGTTTTAACCGCTTTTCTACCATCATAACCGACGGCTTTTAAAACTCCAGGAGTATAAGGGACTTTAAATGAAGTTTTAAACTCTGTGGTTTTATTAGTGGGTTTTTTTCCTAAACTTTTTCCATTTAGAAAAAGTTCAACTATGCTGCAAGATGAATACACATCTACATCCAAAACTTTTCCATTATGTTCCTCCCAATTCCAATGTTCTACAACATCATCCCAATGCCATTTTGACCAATCTGCCAAATCTTCATTAGCATCTGGGAAGGATGGTTCTGGAGATTTTACAAAAACAGCAAGTTGATTTTCTTTCCAAAGCGCATCTCTGTAGTAAGATTGTGGTCTTTTCCATCCGCAGATATCAAAATCCCCATTATAGGCTAAATTCCAAGGGTAGAAATTACTTTTTTGAGGATACCCCATCCACCCTATTCCTGCTTCACCTATATAGTCCCAAGCGGTCCAAACAAAATCACCGATGACATAAGGATATTGTAAAACATCCATCCAACTACCGAAAGCTTCCAATGGATAACTTTCAGCACCATACATTATTCTAGTAGGAACTCGTTCGTGATCGTCTTGGTAAATCGTTTCTTTATTATGATCGCCACCTACGGCATAATTATAACCACTCACATCAAGTGCTGCAAAATAAGGGTCTTTATCGGGAGCTAGACCATTAACCGCCGCTGTGATAGGTCTTGTGGGGTCTAAAGATCTCATGTAATCTCCAATCATTTGGGCGGTTTCAACACCTTTAGCAGTGCCACGTTCAGGAATTTCGTTGCCTATACTCCATAAGATGATAGAAGGATGATTACGATCTTTTAATATCATATTTTCAACATCTTTTTGCCACCAATCTTTGAAATACAAATGATAATCTTCAGGATTTTTAGCGTCATTCCACATATCAAAGGCTTCGTCAATCACCAACATTCCTAAGCGATCACAAACCTCTAATAGTTTTTGACTCGGTGGATTGTGTGCTAATCGAACAGCATTATACCCACTAGCTTTTAAAATTTCTATTTTTCGTTCTTCTGAACGATCGAACGATTTTGCACCCAGAGGACCATTATCATGATGTATACAACCTCCTTTTAAGAGTACTGTTTTACCATTCAATTGAAACCCTTTATCAACATCAAAAGAAATACTACGAACCCCAAATTTGGTTTTAACACGATCAACTAGTTTATTTTCAATGCTTAATTCGGTAATTGCCGTGTATTGATGTGTATTTTCCAAAGACCAAAGTCTTGGAGATTTAATATTTATATTTTGGGTAATACTTTTTGATGTATTACTAACTTCGGTATTTTTTGAGATTATTTTTCCTACTTCAACTCCGTTTGCATCAAAAATTATGGTGCTCAGATCATAATTTCTATTTTCATCTAAACCGATATCTGTCTTAATAATAACCTTTGCACTTGTTTTAGAAATGTCTGGAGTAGTGACATAAACGCCCCAAGGTTTTATATGATTTTTGTTTTTAGTGATTAACCAGACATGTCTATAAATCCCTGAACCCGAATACCATCTACTATTTTCCCCAAAATTCTTAACTTTTACCGCAAGAACATTATCTTTTCCATACAATAAATAAGGTGTAATATCGAATTGAAAAGTGGTATAACCATATGGATGAGTTCCTAATTTATTGCCATTGATCCAAACCTCAGCATTCATATAAACCCCATCAAACTGAATGGTACTAATTTTGTCAGAGTCATTTGAAGGCATTATAAATGATTTGCGATACCAAGCTGTGCCACCAGTCGTAAATCCTCCATTTACTTGTGTATGTGCATTTGGATCAAAAGGAGAATTTGTTCCTTCCAAATCTTCAATACTCCAATCGTGAGGAACGTTAATATTTCGCCAAGATGTGTCATCAAAGTTGGGTTGCTCTGCTCCGTATGCACCTCCTTTATGGAATTTCCAACCTTCATCCATGGAAATAGGTTCAAAAGCATTTTGACCAATTAGTGTAAAGGCCAATAGTTGAAAACTTAATAAAATATTTTTTTTAAACGTCATAATATTTTTTATTAAAAATGATTCTTCTTAAAATTCATGTTTATTTGAGAACGAATTATCATTCCATCTTAATTCTTGTTTAAATCGATATAAATCGGTTTTTTCGTCAATCAATAAAAATTCGATATCCATCATTTCCGAAAAATCTTCTAATTGATCTGCCGTGATATTTTGACTAAAACAAGTATGGTGTGCGCCACCTCCTAAAATCCAAGCTGATGCGGCAATGGGTAAGCTTGGTTTAGGTTTCCATAATACTCTTGCAACAGGCAGTTTGGGCATATCTTCAGTAATTTCTATAGCTTCAACCTTATTAACCAATAGCCTAAAACGATTGCCCATATCGACTACAGAAGCGTTTAAAGCATTTCCAGCTCCTACATTGAAAATTAAACGTGCAGGATCTTCTTTACCACCAATCCCCAAAAGATGAACTTCACAACGTACATTATCTTTTGCAATAGAAGGACAAATTTCCAACATGTGTGACCCTAATACCGCCATATTCTCAGGATGAAAATGATAGGTGTAATCTTCCATGAAACTATTACCCCCTTTTAAACCAGAGGCCATAACTTTCATGGTGCGTACTAAGGCTGCTGTTTTCCAATCTCCTTCACCACCAAAACCGTAGCCATCTGCCATTAACCGCTGCGTAGCAATACCTGGCAATTGTTTTATACCATGTAAATCTTCAAATGTGTCTGTAAAAGCAGTATACCCACCTTCAACTAAAAAGGACCGCATCCCAATTTCTATTTGAGCAGCATCATAAAGAGAATGATACTTTTCTCCTCCTTGCTTTAAATTTTCAGGTAAAAAATAAATGTCTCGATATTCTTGAAGGAGTAGTTTTATTTCCTTTTCGCTTACGCTATCGATATAGTTTTTTAAATCTCCAATACCATAGCCATTCACTTGGTAGCCAAATTTAATTTGAGCAGAGACTTTATTTCCATCCGTAACTGCTACTTGACGCATATTATCTCCAAAACGAGCTACTTTCATTTGTTTCGAATCTGATACTGCTACTGCTACCCTGCACCAATCATCTATTTGTTTAATTACTGCTTCATTTTCCCAATGACCAACAATCACTTTACGATTGATACGCATACGAGAAGTTATAAAACCAAATTCTCGCCCTCCGTGGGCAGATTGGTTTAAGTTCATAAAATCCATATCAATAGATTGCCAAGGAATATCTCTATTGAATTGCGTGTGTAGGTGTAAAAATGGTTTTTGCAATGCCTTAAGACCTGCAATCCACATTTTAGCTGGTGAAAAAGTATGCATCCAAGTAATAAGCCCAACACAAGAGTCCGTATAATTAGCTTCCTTACATATTTTTAAAATTTCTTCTGGGGTTTTTACTACAGGCTTAGCTATTATAGTCACTGAAATCTGTAGATGTACTTGATAAGCGGTCGCTATTTTTTTAGAATGCGCAGCAACCTGTCTCAAGGTTTCTTCTCCATATAAATGTTGGCTTCCTGTAACGAACCAAATTTCGTATTGCTTTAAATCAATCATATTTTTGATAAAAATTTTTATTTTGATAAATAAATGTAAACACCAACAACCGCAGCTACAATTACATAACCAACCGGTTTTAAATAGCGCCAAGGTGTTATGTCTACTTGTTTTGTATATTCTTGAGTATAGTCTGTTGCTCGTGGTTTGAAATAACTAATAGCAAACATGACAATTATGGTGAGTACAAATAATGCTCCCATAACATGTAAGAAACTTATATCTGGTTTAATTATATATAAGGTAGTTAAATAGCTAACAACGCTGAATAAAATAGCGATATTGGCAGCTTTACCTGAAACCCTTTTTGAAAATATACCTACAATAACGATTGCTAAAATGGGTACACTATGCGTACCGTTTAACTCTTGCAAATAGGTGAAAATACCACCCTCTACACCGTATAATAAAGGTGCAATCCCAATAGAAAATAAAGCCAAAACAATACCAAAAATTTTACCTGCTTTTACAACTTGCTTTTCTGAGGCGTTTTTATTTACATACTCCTTGTAAAAATCAAGTCCAAATAACGTAACAGAACTATTTAAAGCACTGTTAAAAGAACTTAAAATAGCTCCAAAAAGTACTGCTGCGAAGAAGCCAACAAAAGCCCCAGGTAATACTTTTTTAACCAGCATAGGGTAAGCTTCATCAGAATTGGATAAATCTCCATTAAAAATATAAAAGGCAATAATACCTGGTAACACAACTATAAAGGGTCCTAATATTTTGATAAAAGCAGCCAATAAAAGTCCTTTTTGACCTTCTTTTAAGTTTTTAGCTCCTAATGCTCTTTGAATAATAGCTTGATTAGTACCCCAGTAATAAAAATTTACTATAATCATACCTGTAAAAAGGGTCCAAAAAGGAACATCAGAATCTGGCCCTCCAATGATATCAAATTTTTCAGGAAGTGCAGTTGTCAAGGTACTTAAGCCATCAAATACATTACCATCACCAATATACAATAGTCCAAAAATCGGAATTAATGATCCTCCAATAATTAAACCTATTGCGTTAATAGAATCTGAGACTGCCACGGCTTTTAATCCTCCAAAAATGGCATAAATACCACCGATAATACCAATTGATGACACAGTTACCCATAATGCGCCATCAGGTTCCATGCCCAATGCTTCTGGAATATCGAACATTGTATTTATAGCTAATGCTCCTGAATACAATACAGTCGGCAACATAGATATTGCGTATCCTAATAAGAATAATAAAGAAACAATCGTTTTTGTGCTTTTCCCATATCGCTTTTCTAAAAACTGAGGAATGGTAGCAATACCACTTTTAAGATATTTAGGTAACAAAATAAAAGCTGTAAAAACCATAGCTATAGCAGCAACAACTTCATATGCCATAATGGGTAGTCCATCTCTAAAGGATACACCATTCATACCTACAATTTGTTCTGTAGATAAATTGGTTAACAATAAAGAACCTGCAATCACTGGACCAGTAAGACTTCTACCTCCCAGAAAATAGCCGTCGGAGGAATTCTCATCTGTTTTTTTAGTGGACCACCAAGCTATTATTCCCACTAATAATGTAAATGCAAGAAAAGTAATTATACTCATTTATAATTTTATTTTATTATTTGATAATTATAACTAGCATTCTTGACCATAATAAGACGACTCACCATGTTTACGCTCGTAATGTTTTTTGATTAGTGCATCCTTTAACCTTAATGCATTTGAATTTATTTGTAAGGTTACATAAGCCATTTGAGCTATTACTTCTAAAACTTTGCTATTATAAACTGCCTTTGCAGCATTTTCTCCCCAAGCAAAAGGGCCATGATTTCCTATCAAAACCATTTCTACTTCTTTATGTGAAATATTTCTTTCTTTAAAACCATTTAAAATTTGAATACCTGTATTATGTTCGTAATTACCTTTAATTAATTCATCATCCATTGGTGGTAGACAAGGAATATCAGCTGTTAAATGATCCGCATGGGTAGTACCAAAAATCGGAATATCTAATAGAGACTGAGCCCAAGCAACAGAATATAATGCGTGAGTATGTGCTATTCCTCCTATATCGTTCCAGTTTTTATACAAATAGGCATGTGTTTTAGTATCCGAAGATGGTTTTAAAACTCCTTCAACAATTGTATTGTCAAAATCCACAATTACAATATCTTCAGGTTTTAAATTCTCATAAGGAACTCCACTTGGTTTTATTGCAAAAATTTCTTTTTCTCTATCAACCGCACTCACATTCCCGAAAGTATATACCACTAACCCTAACGCATTTAATTGCATATTAGCTTCGTAACACTCTAATTTTAATTCTTTATAAATACTCATCCTTAAATAGATTTCCTAATGTGATTCTCAACACTTACTGCTAATTGACTATACTTTTCATATACATATTGATAGGCTAAAACATTTTCAGTTATTGGCTCATAGACCTTTTCAAACGGGCTACCCATAGTATTCATGGCTTCAAAAGTATCTTTATATACATTTGAAGCAACAGCACCAAAAATTGCTGCTCCTAGTGCGCAGGCCTGCTCAGACTTCACAACTTTTATCGGGATATTTAAAACGTCAGACATCATTTGCATAATAAATGGTGATTTTTGGGCAATACCTCCAATGGCAATGACACCTTTAATTGGAATATTTTCACTTTCAAAACGATCAACAATTTTCTTTGCTCCAAAACAAGATGCTTCTACCAGTGCCCTGAAAATTTTCGGAGAAGTACTTCCTAAATTTATACCAGATATAAGCCCTTTTAAATTTTGATTAGCATCTGGCGTTCTTCTTCCATTCATCCAATCTAAAGCTAATTCTCCAGAAGCTCCAATAGGCTCTAAAGAGGCAGCATGGGTTAATTCTGGAATTAGATTAGACAATGTTTCACTAATCAATTTTTCTTTAGTCGACTCATCTATTAATGATGATTTACTAATTAACTCTTTAATAGGCCACAGTAACAAGTTATTATACCAAGCATAAATATCTCCAAAAGCAGATTGACCAGCCTCAAGTCCTAACATTCTAGGAATAACAGAGCCATCAACTTGTCCACAAATGCCTTTTACTAAATGTTCTTTTTTAGTATTTGGTATTACTAAAATATCGCATGTAGAAGTACCCATCACTTTTGTTAAATAATAAGGCTCTATATTCACTCCAACAGCACCTACATGACAATCGAACGCTCCAACAGCAACCTGGACGTTAGAAGGTAAACCTAAGCGTTTGCTCCATTCTTCCGTAATCACCCCAGCTGAAATATCAGATGTGTAAGTATCTTTGTATAATCTATCTGCCAATCCATCCAAAACAGGATCTAAAGCAACAAAAAAATCATTAGGAGGCAAACCTCCAAAAGATTCGTGCCACATTGCTTTATGACCAGCAGCACATCGGCTACGTTTCATTTTAGAAATATCAGTACCACCTGTTAATAAAAAGGGAATCCAATCACAATGTTCAACCCAAGAATAAGCTGCCTCAAAAACTTTTTTATCAACTCTTGAAATATGTAATATTTTGGACCAAAACCATTCTGAAGAATAAATACCACCTTCATATTTCGTGTAGTCAATAGGCCATTTACTACATAATTTATTTATTTCTTCGGCTTCTTTGATTGCTGTATGATCTTTCCAAAGTACAAACATGGCATTAGGATTATCACTAAATTCAGGGATAAGACTTAAAGGAGTTCCAAATTGGTTTACAGCAACAGGAGTAGATCCAGTAGTATCGACTCCAATACCTACAATATTGCTTATAATTTCCTGTGAAATTTTAGTTGTAATTTCAGTAATTGTTTTTTCCAAACCTTCTATATAATCTAAAGGATGTTGTCTGAATTGGTTTTCAGATGGTTTACAATAATTACCGTCATGCCATCTTTTATAATAATGAACAGAAGACACCAACTCTTTTCCTGTAGTAGCATTTACCAAAAGTGAACGCACAGAATCAGATCCAAAATCAACTCCAATGGTATATTTATCCATACTATTCATTAAAAAATTTATTTTCGAAAAGTTTATTCATATTACCTATCAATCAAAACATCTATGAGAATATAATAAAATCTTAAGTGTTTTTTTTACACTTAATCAAAGTAATAGAATTAATTTATGATAACCAATTTTTTTTAAGATAAAAGTGTAAATTTAACACTTTAAAGGTTTGATGAAATAATTTTTACATCCTTTAGAAAGGAAAGTTGCACAAAGTAATATGGATTATTACATTTGAAATACAAATAAATTTTATGGCACTTAATGACTACAATAAAGAAGATAAAGTTCTACTTGCATTAGATTGTATAATTTTTGGTTTTGACCATGAGGGCTTAAAAATATTATTAATCAAGAGAGATTTTGAACCTGAAAGAGGTAAATGGTCTTTAATTGGTGGTTTTCTCAAAGAAGAAGAAACATTAGACCAAGCTGCCATTCGAGTTCTTCATCGTTTAACTGGTTTAGATAACATTTTTATGGAACAACTCTACACTTTCAGTAAAATAGATCGTGATCCAGTTGAACGAACCTTATCTGTTGCATATTATGCATTAATAGACATAGCATCACATGACGAAAAACTAATTCAAAAATTTTCTGCCAAATGGTTCTCTTTAAAAGAGTTACCTAATCTAATTTTTGATCATGACCAAATGCTTGAAAAAGCAATTGCACGCCTTAGGAGAAGGGCAAGGTCTAAACCTATAGGCTTTGAATTGCTACCTGAAAAGTTTACTATGCCCCAGCTTCAAAAATTATATGAATCAATTTTAGATGAAAAATTAGATAAAAGAAATTTCATAAGTAGAGTAAATGCACTAAAAATATTAATAAAGTTAGATCAGAAAGATATGCAAGTCTCAAAAAAAGGGGCTTATCTTTATCGTTTTGATGAAAAAAAATATCATCAAAAAGTTCTAGAGGGGTTTAGTTTTAAGATTTAATTTTTAGGTGATGAAGTATAATACTACTAAAAGAATAGAAATTCCATTAATTTAGATTCAATTTTATAAAAAAATGAACTTCCTTCATACAATTTCAAGTTAAAATTCTACAATTATCTATTTAATACCCACAAACAAAAGTAGGACTGCAAAGGAGTAGCAAGAGGGTAACACGCTACGCGATGTTACAAGTTTTTAACTACTTGATTTACATTGTTTTACGATATTTTTAAGCATCAAATTTATCTAGTTTTGCGACAAATGCTTTTGAAACCCCAGCAAAACGGTAACAATTTGCGACAAATCATGAAATCTGCCCCTTAATTTAACAAGAATTCTTAGCTTCTCAAAGCTTTATAAATAATATAGATCATAGCAATACTCACCACTTTTCCTTCCACTTCTTTACAGGAAAAAAGGTTCGCCCGAAAGTCTTGAACACAAGCCAAAAAGTAATTCTATTTTTTTATCGAAGATTACTTTTTGACTTACGTTCGCCTGACCAACTTTTTAGTGCTCGATTTCGATGCTAACTTTAAAAGATTTTTGTTGTTTGATTCTTTGGATGCCTTCCCTTTTTGATTTTAAACCTATAGGATTTTAAATTAGCGGGCGCATAAAACACTTCGTTATTTATAGCCCTTTCCTAATTTTAAATCCTATATAATAGCTATTCATCAAAAAGGGAATGCGATAGGCTCTGAAAGAAGTAAAGAGAATCAAAACCATTAAGCTTTTCAGTTGATCTTTTAGGGTGCTTTCAAGTAAGCTTAAAAAAGGGACATGCTCTGGGTAAAAAAAGTAAATCGCAAATCTTACCATAACCTACTTTTGCTTGGATCCTATTGGATTCCTTTGGTGTTCAGTTAGATAAACGTTAAGAAGAAATCCAACTGGGCATAACTACTTTTTGTTTTCTACTCCTTTTACTTTGGCACCTTCGGGAGAAAAGCAAGTTTATAGTCGGTTTTCAAAGTTTGAGCCAAGTGATTAAACTATTATCAATATGACTAAAACTAACAAGTAAGAACTTCTTTTATAGAAAATGGAAAGAAAAATATACCAAAACGAGGGAATCAATTAAAAATGATTCCCTTGTTTTTTTTCAATCTACACATTTTAACAACTAGAGTTAACCTCTTTTTTTTCATTCAAAAACTGTTCTCTCAGTTTTTTCATATCATCACTTACCTTACGCT
>JANQTG010000046.1:0-9117 GCA_030731855.1 Cellulophaga sp.
AACCGCCATCTACCTCTGGAGTAGCAAGGCCAAAAAAGCCCATATCTCCAAATTTCTTCCAAATAAAACGCTCAATGGTCCCTGTAGTTTCCCACTTTTCGATATGCGGAACGACCTCTTTTTTTAGAAATTCTTTTAAACTTGCTCTGAATAAATGATGTTCTTCAGTGAAGTACATACTGTTCATGTGTTTATTTTCCATAATTACAATATAATGCAACTAGCCTAATAAAAATTAGTTGGTATCAACTAGATTTTTTAGGCCAATTCATAGCTTTTTTTTACAAAGACAAATATAAAGATATTCTATTGATTTTTTCTGCTGGAAATCCCTCAATTTTCGTTAATTCCTCAAAGGTTTTAATTCCGTATTCAGCATTTCTGTAGTTTATAATACGTTTAGACAAGGCATAATTTATATATACTAATTGTGATAAATCAGCCGCAGTACAGGTATTCAGGTTAATTTTCACAATGGTAGGCTTCTCTATAACTGTAAAATTATATAACGCTTTTTTGGCTACTTCTGGGGCTAAACCATAAACATCAAACAATTGTTCATCGACAAGAAAACCACCTAATTTATCTCTAAATTTTATAATTCTTTCAGATAGCTTGTCGCCGATACCGCTGATTTTCTTTAGGTCTGATGCTGTAGCCAGATTTATATCTTGTTTTATAATCGAGATTTCTTTTTCAACAAACTTAGATGCTTTGTTATTTGTGAATTGTTTGGCACTTTTTGAGGCAGTAGTAACCCATTCTGGAAATTTGAAATAAGGTGCTATTATAGCTAATAAAGAATCCGAAACTAAAGTTATATTTTGAAATTCTTCGTCAGAATTTACATATTTACCTGTAGTTCTAAATTGATGAAGTCTATCAATTTCCTCCAAGGACATCCCTAATTTGTAGCCCTTTGCATCATTTATAAAATTTGGATTGAAAGGAAATAAGTAAAGGGAATCTTTTTTTTGCTTTTCTACTTTTAAAAGTTGAATAGACTTTTGCTGTTTTTCATTGAGAACAAAAACATCTTTAGTATTAAAAACCTTTGATTTATAATAAAAATAGCCGATTTGAAGTAGTACAATGAAAAGTAATAAAAAGAAAATCCCACTCCGTTCTTGCTTATTGAACTTAAAGTGGGATATAAAATTTTTCATCTAAATACTATTATTTAGTCTCAATTTGTTTTTTATACAATTGGTTAGATTTCAATTTTGTAAAGTATTCTTTTAAATCTTTTTTCACCTCGCCAGACATGATATACAAACCAATAATATTTGGGAAAGACATGGCTAAAATCATCATATCAGAGAAATCTAATACTGCTCCCAAACTCACTGATGCTCCTATTACCACAAAAACTAAAAAAACCATTTTATATACAAACTCTGTTCTTTTACTTTTTCCGAATAAGTAAGTCCAGGCTCTCATTCCATAGTAAGACCAAGAAATCATAGTTGAAAATGCAAATAAGAAAACCGCTAGTGCTAATACATACGGGAACCAAGAAATTTGACTTCCAAAGGCATCAGAAGTAAGCTGTGCTCCCGCCATACCTTCTACCTCATGCATTCCTGTAAATATTAAAACAAGTGCTGTAAGCGTACAAACTACTACCGTATCAATAAATGGCTCTAAGAGCGCTACGAAACCTTCTGATGGTGGATTATTAGTTTTTGCAGTACTATGCGCAATAGCTGCCGAACCTACACCAGCTTCATTTGAGAATGCTGCTCTTTGGAATCCTATGACCAGCACACCAATAATCCCACCTTTTAAAGCAGATGGACTAAAAGCTCCGTCCCAAATTGCTGAAAATGCCGGACCAATATTTTGAATATTCATAATAATCACTGCCAAAGCCGCTACAATATAGATCGATGCCATAATTGGAACAATTTTACCAGTAACCTTTGCAATACTATTGATACCACCTATGATAACGACACCCACTAAAATAGCGGTTACAATACCAAACCAAAATCCGTGGCCAGCCAATACTGGAAACTGCCCTGACAATTGTTCAAAAGATTGATTCGCTTGAAACATATTACCGCCACCAAACGAAGCGCCTACAGCTAATACTGCAAATAAGCCTGCAAGGATTTTACCGAAGCCTTTCATGTTTCTTTTTTCTAAGCCATAACGCAAGTAGTTCATTGGACCACCAAAAACACGACCATCGGGTAATATATCTCTATATTTTACCCCCAAAGTACACTCCACAAATTTTGACGACATGCCCAAAAAGCCACAAACAATCATCCAAAAAGTAGCTCCTGCACCTCCTAAAGAAACTGCTACAGCAACACCTGCAATATTACCTAAACCTACGGTGCCAGATACTGCAGTTGCTAAAGCTTGAAAATGGGTTACTTGACCCGGTGCATTTGGATCATCATATTTTCCTCTTGCTAAATCAATCGCATGACCAAAACCTCTGATATTGATAAATCCCATTCTAATAGTAAAAAAAGTTGCTCCTAATACCAACCAAATAACAATAAAAGAAATCGGTTTTGTTACGGGATCTCCGTTCGGATGCATCACAATCTCAGGATCATCGTATGTTATAGAAGCTAAAAAGTGTGCTCCTTGTTCTATAATGTGTTCTTTATTTTCAGAATTATAAATTACCTTCCCTTCGCCTGTTAAATGCTTTAATTGCCCACTCGCTAAAGCTGTTATAACAATTTCTTCTCCCTTATTATTCGTTATAACTGCTATTTGCTCTCCTTTTTTAACTTTTGATGCTTCGGGTTTATTCCATTTTTTTAAGATAAACTTATCGTTCATATCAGGAGACCAATCTGGCACCCCTACCCTTTTTACATCCGCATAAACAACTGGATCGTAAAGACCAACAGCTGCAAAAGGATCCCAAAATAAAACAGAACCTAAAGCGCTTACGGCAGGTGTCATAGTTCCATTAAAGATTTCAGTAATTGCTTCTGCTTTTACTTTAAATGATTTTGTTACACTTTTACCATTGGCATCTGTAACCGTTACGCTGTAAGGAACGCCCTCTACTAAACCTGTTGCTCTTTTTGAAGATAAAGGTGTTTTTTGATTCGTCCATTTAAAGGAATATGGTTCAACTCCTCCTGTAACCTCTAAGTCTACAACACCATCGTTAATGGTGTTTGATGGATTGAATACTTTTCCTTGAACATCTAAATCTTGTGAAAAGACTGAAAAGGAAACAAAAAACGATAAGAAGTAAATAAATTTCTTCATAATATAATTTAGTAAATTGTTTTTGGTTAATTGTTAAGCAATATCTAAAAAAAAAAAGTGGTATCAAATTTAAATCTCTAAAGAAATTTAACCGATATGAAACATTTTATTTAATTTTTGTATTTGTTCGGGTCTTCCGAGTACAATTACTTTACTTTTTGGTTGTAATTTCAAATCTGCTTCAGGATTAATAATATACGTACCATCTGGAGAAATATAGCCTATGATAGTGCATCCCGTTTTATTCCGCAAATCTAAATCTCTAATAGAATTACCATTCAATTCAACATCAAAATCTTCAATAGCAACTTCTTCCAAATTGGTCGTATGCCCACCTTCAAAAGATAATTTATCCATAAATGTTATTAAATCTGGCATTACTACCAGCGATGCCATGTGATCACCACCAATTTTATCGGGCATAATAACTTTATCTGCACCCGCTAAAAGCAACTTTTTCTGCGAAGTTACTTGTGACGCTCTACTGATGATAAAGATACTTTTATTTAGCTGACGTGCTGATAGAACCACAAATAAGTTTGCCGCATCATCTGGTAGGGCTGTAATTAAAAACTGAGCACTTTCGATAGATGCTTCTAATAGAACGTCATCATCGTTAGCATCACCTTCAATCATAAGTAGCTCAGTATCGTAACGTTCAATAATTTCTTTGTCTTTTTCAATTATCACAAATGGTTTTTTATAGGCTTGCAAACGTTCGGAGGCTTGAATTCCATTACGACCAAATCCACAAATAATCACATGATTTTTTAAACTACTGATGGTATTTTTCACTTTTTTCTTTTTTAGTAATTGTAATGAGTTTCTGCTTAAAACATATTCTGTGATAATAGATATAGCAAAGGCAAAAGCAAAAACACTCGATATAATTAAAACAATGGTAAAAATTTTTGATTCGGTATCTAAAGGCCTAACTTCTGAAAATCCTACAGTAGTTACTGTGATGATGGTCATGTAAAGTGCATCTAACCAGTCATAATTTGAAATAAATCTATACCCTAAAACACCGAGTAGCAAAACGGCTATCATTAATGTAAATGCCAGGTATAATTTAGATTTAAAAAACTTTATCATTTTATATTACAGATCAAATACCGAAGTTCTTTTGGTATACATTAAGTCTTTAATCTTCAACCAAAAAGCAACAAACAAGTATAAAGCAAAACCAAAACCCAGTGTTACAAATGCAAGATAAATGAACGAAGTTCTTACGACTCTTGCTCTTATTCCTATTCGCTCTGCGATACGCCTACACACCTCGAAACCGCGTTTTTGAAAAAAATACAAAACTTGATAGAAAATATTCATTGGATAAAATTAAGTATTTCCTTTTAATAAATGGTTACCAACGGCACATTGCAAACAATTATTTTTTGAGCAGTAGTTATTATATAATTCTAAAATAGCTTGACTTTCGAATGCATTATCAACCTTAACTCCTAAAGCTAAATACTGATCAATAATGTTATTTTTTTCTTTCTTAATCGCTGAAATAATGTCAACAATAGAGACATCTCCTGTTCTATTTAAGCTTCTTGCATAACAAAACTTTAAAGGAAGTATGGTATTAATAAGCAGTAGTTCTATAAATTTTTTTGTAAGTTTTTTTTCGCTTTTTTTAGATGCCTTACCGAAGGTAAAATGTGTTGTCCAGTAATCACTGGCTTGTACATTAAAAAGCTTATAGATATCTTCTAGGGTGCTCGAAGCTAGTATTTTGCTAAATAAATTTTGATTTTCAGCATATATGGCTGCGAATTGCGACAAACGTATGGTTGGAAAATTTGGCGGCCTTAGTTTAAAAAATTCTGGTTGCTCTACACCTTCCTTATTTAGTTTAAATTTATGCGCTAAAAAGCTATATTCATTTCTTAGGTTGGTATAATAGTGGTCTGAAATTTCATCATCTTCTAAAAAACCTACCATTCCAAAAAATATAGCTTCAAGCTGGGTTGTATTATCGCTTATTTTCCTAACCGTTGAAAATGGAAGATGTTCGCTTAAACTCTTAAACGAGTTCCCGTTTATTTTTAGTCCAAAGTTTTTTAATAATAAAGAAAACAATACTTGTTCCCAATCGTTATTATACTTTTCTAAAAGTTCCTCTACATAAATTGCTTTTTGTTCTAAACGTTCAAAAAACAAACGTTCTAGCCAATTTTTAAAACTAAAATCGTCGATGCTTGTAATTTGTTTTTCACAATTGATAAAGTTTTTTTTACTAGTATCAAAAAGCGATTTATACCTTTCAAGAACTTTTTGAGGTATAATTTTTTTGAGTTCGAGTGTAGGTATTTGCGTATTATCTTTTCTAAAAATAGCGACATCATCTTCCCAAACGACATGTAAAATTACATTATCGTAATTGGTATCATTTTCATGCCCATGCACATACCAATCTGATGATTTTATGTGAATTTCAACATTACCCGCCCAAAGTTGATCACTGATTTTAACCTGAGCGTTGAAGAAATCAGGACCCGAGAGTTGGTTATGCGTACCTTCAGAAACTATTTCGATGTTCTCGCCTTGTGAAGTAAACAATTGATTTGTTTGAATTTTTTTATACTTCCATATAAAATGAAGAAAGTCTTCTCGCATTATAGTAGTCAGTTGTTAGTTGTTAGTTGTTAGTTGAAAAAAACGTAAACTTTTAATCGCATAAACTTTTCTTATTCTTACTAAACACTTAAATGCACAAACTAATAAACTTTTATATCGTTTAAATTAATGCTGAATTTAAACTTTAAAACTGCCAACTGTTACTGTTTACTACTGACTGTTTACTCAGCAACCTCACCTTCCCAGTTCATAAAACCACCTAATAAATTATAAGCGTTTTCGAATCCAAGACTATTCATAATAGCACAGGCCTGGCCACTACGCGCTCCAGAGCGACAATAGACGAAGTAGGTTTTTGCTCTGTCTAGTTTTTCAATCTCATTAATAAAGCCTTGCCCTAAATGAATATCTATATTTGTAGCATTTGGAATATAACCATCTTCTACTTCTTCTGGTGTTCTAACGTCTAAGATAAACCCATTATCTGACTTATTTAATTCTGCTACCCATTCTTCTTGTAATAAATCTGCCATTTTTTTAAATTTTAAGACTCAAAAATAAGGTATTATTTTTATAAACCACTAAACTAAACCTAGTGTTTTAAAGTTTCCATTTAAAATTTTCGAAGGGTCGGTATCTAACCATTCTTGAAGTAAAGAGGCATAAATATCTCGAAAATCAACCTTATATTTTATATCGCCATTATCGTCTAAGTCGACTAAGTTGGCGGGTTGATTATAAATTCCTTTTGACTTTAATTTATCACCTATTAAAAAAACAAGATTAGCAGCCCCATGGTCAGTTCCTTTTGCATTATTTTCATTTAATCGTCTTCCAAACTCTGAAAAAACCAGTACCATAGTATCTTTTAATGCGCCAGTATTTTTTAAATCAGTAATAAAGGCATGTATACCCGTTGAAAAAACTTCTAACAATCTTTTTTGAGCATTTAACTGATTTGCATGGGTATCAAAACCGCCTAAACTAGCATAATAAAGCTGTGTTTCTAATCCTGAATTGATAAATTCTGAAATGGTTTTTAACTGCTTCCCGAAAGTATTACCGGGGTACTCTGCTTTTGATTCATATACTTTTGTTTTATTAAAAATATATTTGGCAGACGATTTTGCATCAATTACCGTTTTATATAAATAACCCAGATTATGATCACTTAAATGAGTATCTGTATAATTATCTAATACTTGTCCGAAATAGGGGTCTTGAGTAGTTTTATAAAATAATTTTGGATCTTTCGTTGCAATACCATTTATGCTTTCACCCTTCATAAGCAAAGACAAGGTATCATCTACTTCAATAGCTCCCAATGATGTTTTAGAAACCTTTTCTAAATAACGACCCACCCAGCCTGTTTTTAAATAATCTTTAGAAGAACTTGCTGTTTGCCAAATATCTGTAGCTCTAAAATGCGACCTGCTTGGGTTTGGATACCCTACATCGTTCATAACGCTGACTAAACCGTCATCAAACAGATTTTTAAAACCTTTTAAACTTTCATGAAAACCGAGCTCATCGTTGACCGTGAGTAAATTAGCTTTTTGATGAGCAATAGCTGCTCTATTTTTATAATATAAATCGTTATTGTATTGTACTAGCGTATTTAAACCATCATTACCTCCTGATAATTGAATAATGATTAATTTTTTATTATTTTTAATAAAATCATTTTGCGATTCAAATGCCTTTAAAAAATTAGGCACTAAAAAAACACCACTCGCCAAACTACTATTTTTTATAAAATCTCTACGTTTCATAAGCTTTTATTTAACTTAATTGGTATTCTGGTAATGACATTAATTGTATGCAATATTCTTGCTTATCTACTTTCTCTAAACTTTTTAGAAAATCTTTTGAGCCTTTATTTAAAGAACAACGCAAGACTAAATTGGTAAGATCTTCATAAGTTAACGTAATTGTTTCTTCATCAAACTGCTCCCAATTAGGAGTTATATTTATTTTCCGATTAAGGTTACTTTTTTTATTGAATTTATCAAAATCGTCTTCGAATTCTCCCCGAATATCAAAAGCAATCGTTCCATTTTTTAACAAAACAGAAGGTAATTTTAAGCGTACCATCATGGTGTTTACGTCAATCCAATTTTTACCTTCTGGCCAACCCGCTACATTTACAGGTTCTATTAAAACCTGCCCGAGTAATTTTTGAATATAAATAAGTTGTCTAGGATTATTAAAAGTAAAAGGCACTATTTTCTTTAACCCCACGAGCAACTCTGTTGGAGATTTAATTTTCGTGCCTATGTTTTCTTCGTCATAAAACCAGTGGGCATTAAAAACAAATTTCATCAGTTTTGTTATGTCATAATCTTTATAAAAAACTTTAGCCATTTCTAACACATGTGCTTCATTAACCCTATCATTCACAAAAGATGTGTATATTTTTCTAGAAATAAACGCTGCACATTCTGGCTGTTTTAAAATAATATCGATTATAGCTTCCCCATCAAAATTTCCTGTTTTATTTAAAAAGGTTTTTTGCTCTTCGTCATGAAG
This sequence comes from Cellulophaga sp., assembly GCA_030731855.1. Classification (GTDB taxonomy): domain Bacteria; phylum Bacteroidota; class Bacteroidia; order Flavobacteriales; family Flavobacteriaceae; genus Cellulophaga. Next base: position 8,359 of record JANQTG010000046.1, read on the forward strand.
TTTTTTTCGCATGTTAAAATCACCCTTAAAATTATGACCCCAACCTGTAAAGGCCCTAGCTGCTTCTTTAATATCTTCCTCTGTGTACAGTTTTCCTTCACCTAGGGTAAAAAGTTCCATTAATTCTCTCGCAAAATTTTCGTTTGGACTCCCTTTTTTATTTTGCTGATTGTTTAGATAATCTAACATGGCAGCTTCTTTTGAAATAGCAATTAGTAACTCTCTAAAATTGCCTAAAGCGAATTTACGTAGGGTATTATTATACTTTTGATAATAGATAATGTTTTGAGAACGTACCACAAAATGAGTTGCCCAGAATAAAGTCATTCTTTCCGTTAGTACATTATCGGTATTAGCCATGCGATTTATCCAGGCACTATTAAATTCTACTACTTTATTTCTACTTTGTTTGATGATCTCTCTAAAGCCTTTTTCGTCTTTAGCTTTTTTATCTGAATAATTTGCCAAAAAATCATCAATTTCTGGAGTACTTACCGTTAAATCATCTACAGTTAAAGTAGTATTAAATAACCTATCAACTGTAAGCGTATTTTGCTCTTTAAGCTGAGCTATCTTTAACCCAAAACCTGCTCTCTGGTAGAGATGTAAAATATGTTTTTTTTGCATAGCCTTACCATTTAAAGATAGTAAGATACCACTTTTATCAAATGGTTTAATTTATTTAACTTAAAGTGTCATAGAAAATTAAGATTACCAGTATCTTTATATCAAAAAAAACAAGACTTAAAAGCATGTATA
>JANQTG010000046.1:9217-20894 GCA_030731855.1 Cellulophaga sp.
ATTGCGGTACACATTTATGGAAAACTTACGGTAATTTCTGAGGAAGAAGTTATGGAATCACTTCATGAACTGGTAAATAAGTATGAGAAAAATTCTAAAAACCCTATTTCGTTAGCTAATATGTCTGAAGAAACTTTAGGTCAAGTGCGTGGCGTTATTGGTTTTAAAATTTCGATTGATGATATTCAAGCAACCTACAAATTATCACAAACAAGAACCGAAGATCACCCAAAAATTATCAGTGAGCTCGAAGAAACAAAACTAGCGAATGCATGCGCTATTGCGAGGGCGATGAAAAAATAGTGGTCAGTAGTCAAGTTATAATTATTACTTTAGACATTAAACTAAATTAGCGTGCAATGAATATAATTCTTGGTTTCTTATTCTTTTTAAATACGATAATAAGTTTCTCGCAAACCGCTATAGTTGAAAAAGACACCCTTTCTGGTTTTTATCTAACCAAAAGTTTTGATGGTTTTACTGGTGAAAATTTTGAGACCTTAATCTTAGCCGAAAAGCCCTATATTTATATTTCAGAAGTAGAGAAAGTTAGCCAAGATTTTGATTTTAGAAATCGTCCTGTTGTAACTCTAAAGCTTAAAAACGAAGCCAAACAAAAGCTTAATGAAATATCTGTAGCACATTATGGTGAACCTTTGGTTATTCGGTTTGGTACTAAAATTATAATGGCACCAACTATATTTGGGCCTATTGAAAATGGAGAGGTGCAAATAAGTGGTAATTTTACCTTAGAAGAAACCGCTAGTATGGTAAATTGGATTAAAAAACGAATTGAAAAATAATTTTTAGCGTATGAAAAAGTATAAAACCTATCGCAAATATTTTTTTATTCTAGGATTATTCTTGGTTCTTTCAGCCTGCTCCACTACTGAAAATAATACTAAAGAGCCCGAATTACCAGTAGAAGTTACTAAAGCGGTGACCTTCACCGTTATTGGTGATGTTCCTTATGGCGATACCCAAAGAGATGGACTTATCAATATGATAAGCAAACATAATACCCTAACTAGCTCAGAATTCATTGTTCATGTTGGTGATATAAAGCGAGGCGCTGACCCTTGTAATGAAGCTGTTTACGCTGATGTTAGTGGACTATTAAAAAGCTTTAAAGCGCCCACCTTTATGTTGTTGGGAGATAACGAGTATAATGATTGTGCCAATCCTGTACAGGCCTTTGATTATTGGAAGCAATATTTTTTAAAATTCCATGAGAATTGGGCTTTCGATCAAAAAATCACTTACCAAACTATAAGAGCCGAAAATTTTAGTTGGATACAAGAAAAGATCCTTTTTGTAGGCCTAAATATTGTTGGTAGCAGCGTACACAACCAAACAGAATGGACACAAAGATTAACCGACAACGCTGAATTTTTAAACGAACAAATTGCCATAAATAAAAATAATATAAAAGCTATAGTTGTCATGGCACATGCAAATATGGTAGAAGCTGGTCCCGTAAAATTTGAACCTTTTACAGTTCCGTTTAGAGCCGCAGCGACATCTTTTCAAAAACCTATTTTATACCTCCAAGGCGATGGTCATTTTTGGTTTACAAATAAGCCTTGGCCCGAACAAAATATTACTAGAGTCCAAATAGATGGTGGCACAAAAGCAGTACAAATAACTGTAGATGTCAACAAAGAAAATCCTTTTTCTTTTAATAGAACGTTTTTAGATTAAGGACTAACAACAAATTAGGTATGTTTAATTGGTTTTCTCAACCTGTAAATCGATTTGCCTACATTTCATCCTCAGATTTCTACAATTGAGTAGTTGCGTTTTCTATTTTACTTTATATATGCGCAACTTTGTCATGTAATTAATTAACACTTAAAAAACAATCACATGAAAAATTTAGCAATTACCATCGCATTTGTATTCTTAACAACTTTTAGCTTTTCTCAAGAAGAAAAATTACAAGCAATTACCGTAACTATTGACAATGTGCTCAGTGACGAAGGCAAAGTACTAGTTTCATTGCACACCGCAGAAACTTTTATGAAGGGAGCAGGAATTCAAAATTTAGAAAGCACCATTGAAAATGGCAAGGTTACCTTTACTTTTAATAATGTAGCCAACGGATCGTATGCTATAATGGCTTTACATGACGCTAACGATAATAAGAAAATGGATTTTGAAACGAACGGAATGCCTAAAGAAAGTTATGGTATGTCTGGCAATGAAATGTCATTTGGACCACCGACTTTCGCCGATGCAAAATTTGAAATTAATAACGAAGATGTCACTTTTGCTATTCGATTTTAAAATTTAAATCCAGTTTTAACTGTTATAAAAGGAGTGTAGAAAATCTTATAAGAAAGATGCTACACTCTTTTCTTTTTTAATTATTGGGGATGAATCAGCTTGAATTAAAATTGATTATGATAAAATTTATTTTTTAAGTAACAACATATAGCTCAAAAAATAAGAGTATTATCCAGAGTTTTTCTAATTTTACCATATAAATTTATACTAATGACAATCACCCAATTACAATATGTCTTAGCGGTTGCTGCACACCAAAATTTTACCTTAGCCGCAGAAAAAAGCTTTGTTACGCAACCAACTTTAAGCATGCAAGTTCAAAAGTTAGAAGATGAGTTAGACATTCTAATCTTTGACCGCAGCAAAAAGCCTATTGCTATAACAGAAGTAGGTAAAAAAATTGTAGCTCAAGCCAAAAATATCGTTAATGAAGCAAACAGAATTAAAGATATTGTAGATCAAGAAAAGGGTTTTATTGGTGGCGAGTTTGTTTTAGGGATTATTCCGACCGTAATGCCCACCTTATTACCCATGTTTTTAGACACATTTATAAAAAAATACCCAAAAGTTAATCTGATTATTAAAGAGCAAAATACTGACGATTTAATTCGAAATATTCAAGACGGTCATATTGATGCCGCTATTGCCGTTACGCCCTTAGAAATAGAATTCATTAAAGAAAGACCGCTTTATTATGAACCGTTTGTAGGCTATATTCCTAAAAATCATCGTTTAGGAAATAATACTAAAATTGATGTTAGCGATTTAGATATTAGTGATGTTTTGTTATTGCAAGACGGACATTGTTTTAGAGACGGCGTATTAAACTTATGCAATGCCTCAAAAACAGGAAACGTCGAAAAATTTCGGATTCAAAGCGGGAGTTTTGAAACTTTGGTTAATTTGGTTAATGAAGGTATGGGTATGACCCTTTTGCCTTACTTAAACACTTTAGGTTTAAACGATAATAAAAAAGAAAATTTAAAATATTTTAATACTCCCTCGCCAGCAAGAGAAGTAAGTATTATTTATCATAAAAGTGAATTAAAAATTCAAATTACCGAGGCTATTAAAGAGGTGATATCAAGTATCGTTCGTGGAGCTATTGCTTTTCAAGATGTAAAAATTATAAGTCCGATAGTTAAATAAAAACGATTAAAATAAAAAAGCCACCAAATTTGGTGGCTTTCTATTAACTTGTTATTAAAATTAAACTTTGTTGTAATTCTGGCTTATCGGTAATAAACTGTTGTAGCCAAACTTTTAATTCTTCTACCTCTTCGGGCAGTAAATTCGAAATTGCTTTCTTCACTTCTTTACAAAATAATCTTGTGTCAAAACTAACTTTTTTAAGTACTAATTTAGTGTACTCAAGCATTGATTCTGTCATGATATAATTGATATTAGTTGATTTGTCTAAGTTAACCAAAAAAAGGTACACCTTATTGCTTATGAATAGTTAAAAAATAGATAAATTGCTGTTAAATTAGTTAAAAGGACTAATTTCTAATGTTTCTTAGCCTTATTTTTTTATGAAAAAATATATTTATATCTTACTAATAATTAGTGGTTTAACTAGCTGTTCACCCACAAAACACCAGTTAAAAAAGCAAACAACTCAGGTTTTAAAGGATACTATTTTTAAGAATCAATTTTTAGGGGTACTTATCTATGATCCTATTAAGAAAGATACTTTGATAAGCCTTAACAGCGATAAATATTTTTTACCGGCAAGTAATACCAAAATTTTCACCTTGTATACTGCGCTACAAACCTTACCAGAAAAAATTCCTGCTTTAAAATACGTAAGCATTAACGATACACTTTATATAAAAGGTACGGGTGACCCAACATTTATGCATTCTTATTTTAAAGATTCAACAACTATCTCATTTTTAAGAAAATATAAAAACATAAATCTTTATCTTGATAATTTTGAATCGGAGCGTTACGGACCAGGTTGGGCTTGGGATGATTATGAGTATTACTATCAACCAGAACGAAGTAGTTTTCCGATATATGGAAATGTTGCCACTATTTCTAAAAAAGAATCGCTCCAAGTTCATCCCGATTTTTTCAGAAATGAAGTCATCGAATTAGTACATCATAAAAGACGTGAAATGTACCGTAACACCTTTTATTATAATCCCGGAAGTAACGATACTATAGAAACTCCTTTTATGGTAGATAAAGTTTTAATCAAAACCTTATTAGAAAGCGCTTTGGATAAAAAAATAAAACTCAGCGATAGCTTTCCTATAGGTGAAATTAAGACCCTTTATAGTGTTTCATCGGATTCTGTTTACAAAAGAATGATGGATGTAAGTGATAATTTTTTAGCAGAGCAATTATTAGTATTATCAAGTGCTACTTTATCTGACACTTTAAGCGTAGAAAAGGCACAAGAAAATATCTTAAAAAACCAATTATCAGATTTAAACGAAATGCCCAGATGGGTTGACGGGTCGGGCTTATCGCGCTACAATTTATTTTCTCCGAAATCGTTTATCCAAATATTAGAAAAATTATACAAGGATCAGCCTAAGGAGCGTTTATTTAACTTATTCCCTATGAAAGGCCGGTTTGAGGCAGCAGCAGATTCCATAGAAAATGGGACTCCTTATATTTATGCCAAATCAGGTTCTTTTGGCAATAATTATAGTTTAAGTGGTTATTTACTTACTAAATCGGGTAAAGTTTTGATTTTTAGCTTTATGAATAACCATTATCGAGAAGCTACTACAGACTTACAAAAACGAATGTATGCCATTTTCGAAAATTTAAGAGATCATTATTAGCAGAAAATCGTCTTGACAAATGTTTTAACTATTCCCTCTTTTTAAAAAATTCAGATGTTGAAAATTGTCGGTAGACTTTAGTGGCTAAAGGGTAGTATAAAAAGTTTAGGAGGTAATATGTTTAGGTGTTTAGTTAAAAAAAGTATTTAGACTTTAGGCCCTAGGTTGTATGCTTTTTATTTTTTTAAACTATTTATTAATTTACTATTAAGTTTACACTAACTAACCAATAGCCTACTAACTCACTAATTCATAAATTTTAGCGTGCTGTAATAACATAATCGATTTACCATCAACAATTTCTCCGGTAGCAATCATATCAAAAGCAGTATCAAAAGACATGTGCAATACTTCTATATTTTCGGTTTCGTTAACCGAACCACCACCTTTATGTACACGATCAGCATCTGTAACGTACCCTATAAAAAAATGGACTTTTTGCATAACAGTGCCAGGCACCATAAAGCTTTCAAAAACTTTAGTGACGGTCTGCACCTTATACCCAGTTTCTTCTAGCGCTTCTTTTTTAATACAAACCTCAGGACTGTCGCCATCTAATAAGCCAGCACACACCTCCACCAACATGGGTGGTTTATGGTTGTTTTGGTAGGCCGGCATTCTAAATTGTTTGGTTAACACAACCGATTTTTCTTTTTTATTGATTAACAGTATGGCAGCAGCATCACCACAATCGTACACCTCTCGCTCTTGTTCTTCCCAAGAATCATCTTCGCGCTGGTAATCAAAAGTGAACTTATTTAAGGTATACCAATTATGAGATAACACTTCTTTTTTTATATTCTTTATAGATCCGTTTTTCAAGGCTTTGTATTAAATCACTCAATTAGTACTCTTAATTTCTTGAAGAAGTTGTTCTAGTTGCTCCGATTTTTGAGTTCCCAACAAATACTTTCGTCCATTTTTTAACGTAATTGCAAGTCCTTTATTACCTTTTACATTATAAACCATACCATATTTACCACTTATTCTTATACCATACCCTACAAAACCATAAGTTACCAGATGGGCTTCTGTAATATCCGACCATTTCCATGTTTTTGTAAAAAAAGGAAAAAAGCGAATGCTAATTGTTTCTTTTGTGATTTTGGTGCTTAATCGTAATACTAGAAATAAAAGTATAACAAAAAACATAATAAACAATGAAATCCAAAAGTCGTTTGAGGGAATAATAGTAAAAGAATAGTTACCCTCACCAAAACCAGGATTCTTTAAAATAGGCTGTAATAAATTATAAAATAAGGCAATAATAGGAGCTATTAAAAGTAACCACAACCACCATTGGGTAAACTTTTGTTTTTCATTAAATAGTACTTTAGATTCCATAGACTAGCGTTTTACACGGATGGTCCATTCAAAATTAAAGGTAGACACCACTACTCCATCACTATTTACTCCTACAGATTTCATCCAAATAGTTTGCCCTTCGCCTGTAGAAACTGTTTTATCAATTGCTTCTTGAATTAGATGTCCGTCTTCACACGTAAAACTTAATTTTCCAGTCGCTTTTTTTGAGAAATTTGCATTATTATTAGCCACTAACATGGATATTTTTTGTCCGCTTTCTTTAATTTGGTCAATCATCATGGCGCCCGTACTTAATTCTGCCGCCATACCTTGCACCGCCCAAAACATAGAATTAAACGGATTCTGGTTTACCCATCGATGGGTTACCGTAACTATAGCTTTATTTTTATCAATATGCCGTAAACGTACGCCACACCACCACGCCGATGGCAATTTAAAAAAGGTAAACGTGTTAAACTTACTTGCAGAAACTCCCATAGGTATGCTAAATTTTTTATAAATATATCGAAAATTTACGAGCTATCAATTGTTAAAATAATGTTAATATATGGTACTATGTGTTGCATAGTACCTTTTTTAAGACATATATTTGTATAAGAAATTACTAAGCTATGACAGATACACTAACAAAACACGAAAAAAACATATCCGCATTACTACATGCTTCTACGTTTTCAAAATTCTTTTTTCCATTAGGAAATTTCATTGTGCCTTTAGTATTATGGAGCGCCAATAAAAACGATTACAAATTTGTAGATTATAATGGCAAACAGGCTCTAAATTTTCAAATTAGTCTGCTACTCTATTCTATTATACTGGGTATAGTTAGTATTCCGATTTTTTTTAGTTTTCTCCCTAACTTTTTTGACCTAGCTTCCGGACAGGCAGGATTCGGTAATTTTAATAATTTCAACAACTTTAATCTCAATTTTAATCGAAATGATTTCAGGTTTGGCAGCTGGCTAATTCCGGTAGGTATTTCCGGTTTACTGCACGGAGCCTTATTTGTCATTAATATTGTGTATACCATACTAGCGGTTATCAAAACAAATGAAGGTCATAAATTTTCATATCCCATAACTATAAAATTCATCAGGTAATAGCAAAAAAAGGTATTCATCACACCTTTAATCATAGGAGTTTATTCATCACTTTAAATCAATCAAAATGTATTCCTTATCAGAATCAAAAAAACGAACGGTCATTTATGCAGTAGAACGTAAACTTAGATTTACAAACTGTATTACAAGAAACAGAAAATTATGAATGTAGAAAATACTAAAGCGCAAATGCGTAAAGGAGTTTTAGAGTACTGCATCCTCTCTATTTTAAACGGAGAAGATAAGTACGCTTCCGAAATTCTCGAAACACTAAAAGATGCTAAAATGCTCGTAGTAGAAGGTACCATTTACCCTTTACTCACCAGACTTAAAAATGCGGGATTGTTAAATTACCGCTGGGAAGAATCTACCTCTGGCCCACCAAGAAAGTATTACACTTTAACAGAAACAGGCAAGCTATTTTTAAAAGAGCTAGATACTACTTGGGATGAATTAAGGAGTGCAACAAACTTGGTAACCAACAACAAAAACAACTAAAAATGAACAAGACAGTAAATATAAACCTCGCTAATATTCTTTTTCATATAGATGAAGATGCCTATAACAAAATGAAAAGGTATTTAGAATCGGTTAAAAGATCTTTTGCTAACACCGCTGGTAGCGATGAAATTTTAGCGGATATAGAAGCTAGAATTGCAGAACTTTTTCACGAAAAATTAGCCAGTGATCGGCAAGTAATTACCAACAAAGTAGTCGATGAAGTAATTGCTATTATGGGACAACCAGAAGATTATATGGTTGATGAAGATATTTTTGAAGACGAACCAAAAAATACGACAACCGAGTCTAAAAGAGTTAAAAAGCTTTTTCGTGATATTGACAAAAAATATGTAGCGGGTGTATCCTCAGGTCTAGCCTATTATGTAGGTATTGATGCTTTGTGGGTAAGGATTGCATGGCTTTTCCTAACTTTTTTCTCAGGTGGAGGCTTTATTCTAATTTATGGTTTACTATGGATTTTAATTCCTGAAGCTAAAACAACCGCAGAAAAATTAGATATGCGAGGCGAGGCTATAAATATTAGCAATATTGAACGAAAAGTAAAAGAAGGTTTTGATGATGTGGCAGAAAAAGTAAAGAATGTGGACTACCAAAAAGTTGGCGATAAAGTAAAAAGCAGCAGCAAAACTTTTTTTGATACTATTGGTGATATCATTATGTTCTTTTTCAAAATTGTAGGTAAATTTATTGGTATAATTTTAATTTTTGCTGGTGGTGCTGGTTTAATATCGCTCTTAGTTGGTTTGTTTACTGTGGGTATTTTTGACAGTGTAAATTTTGGTCCTTTAAACTTATACGAACTTGTAGATGCTACTGACACAAATCCTTTTTTGGTTGCTGGTATTGCTTTTTTTCTGGCAGCCGTTCCCTTATTCTTTTTGATGTATTTGGGCTTAAAAATTTTAGTCACTAATTTAAAATCGATTGGTTCGGTTGCTAAGTTTACTTTATTAGGTTTATGGTTAATTTCTTTAATTAGTATTATTGTTTTAGGAGTGCAACAGGCCACTTCTAGAGCTTTTTGGGATACCACGGTAGTGACTAACGAGCATTATATAGAAAATCAAAATGATACTTTACAGATCGTATTGAATTCTAACGAGGTGTATTGGAAAAGAAAGCAAATGAACTTAGGCGATTTAATGGTCAGTTTTGATGATCATGGTAATGAAATACTAGTGTCAAACGATGTGAATTTTAGATTTAAAACTTCTAATGATTCTTTAATACGCATAGAAGTTCAGAAAAATGCTAACGGAAGTACTTTCTCTAACGCACGGGAAACTGCTGAAAAAATAGACTATTTATACTCGATTAATGGCAATACGATACACTTTAATGACTTTTTAACTACGGATCGAAAAAATAAATTTAAAAATCAAGAGATAGCTATTATTGTATATATCCCTAAAGGAAAATTGCTACAATATGACGGATTTGATGAAAATTGGTGGAGTTTAAACTTTAACAGAAGTGATTTTCCTGAGGATACTAAAATTTCAGATTTTACCTATAAAATGAATTCGAACGACAAGTTAATTTGTATCGATTGCCCTGAAGAGGAAGTCAATATTTCTAACGAAGAAAATAAGGTAAAAATTAATTCGGAAGGTATCGATATAAAAATCAATGAAAACGGAGAGAAAGGATTTATTAAAATTGACAAAAACGGAATCGACATCAATATAAATGATAATGGCGAAAAGGGAAAAATAAAAATAGACGAAAACGGAATTGATATTGACGTTGAGAATCGGAGATAGTCGTTCACTTCGGCTCCGCTCAGTGCAAGCGCTGGCGGTTTGGTGTAACTCACTATAACTTCATTTGAGAAATTTTTTAATTAAAAACTAATAGCGTTCAGACAAAGCATAATGAAAAAAGTTTATTGCAATAGTTAACAAGGAAAACTAAAGATCTAAACTCCTAAACTAATACCCTATAAACCTTTTCAAACTTTCGACATTAGACATTTGACTTTAGATTCAAACCAACAAGTCAAGCATTAAACTCAACAACTCAGTAACCTTTAATACCATAAAAGAATAAATAACAACAACTTTACATCAATCTTAAAAACAACAATCATGACGACACTAGTAAAAATTGCAATTACCCTTACATTAAGTCTTCTTTTAGCTTCTTGCGGGTTCGACTTTGGACCAGGAGAAAAAGGAAATGGAACCATTACAGAACAGTCGAGAGAAGTAAATAACGATTTTACGACTATAACCGCTTCTGAAGGTTTACATGTTTACGTTACCCAAGCCGACGATTTTAAAATTAAAGTAGAAGCTGATGAAAATATTATCGATTTAATTGGGACTGATATTCAAAATAATACCTTGAAAATTTACGCCATTAAAAACATTGGTAACGCCACTAAAAATATTTATGTTTCACTACCAAACATTGCAGGATTAAAAAGTTCTAGTGGCGCACAGTTAAAGACCGAAACAGAAATTAATACCCCAGAACTAAGTATTGATGCTAGCAGTGGTGCATTTGTATCAGCCATTATTGTTACAGATAATATTAGTCTTGATGCCAGTAGCGGGGCACACATTACCATAACAGGAACTGCAAAAAACAGTACTGTAGATGCCAGTAGTGGTGCTTATATTAATGCATCAGAATTTAAAACAGTCACAAGCAATGCTCAGGCCAGTAGTGGCGCTAATGTAAATCTGAATGTAGCTGAATCGTTACATGCAGATGCAAGTAGTGGTGGAAATATATCCTATTCCGGAAAAGCTACCTTGAGCAGTAAAAAAAGCGTGGCTGGTAATATTTCGAATATTGATTAAGTTAGTAGCTATGCGCCATGCGCATGGCGCTTTTAATAGCTGACTTATTGAACAATTTTTTTAAACTTGCACTTGAACTTAAACTTTAGTTTACCTACTTTAGTATAAAATTTAGTAGCATGAATATTATACTTAAACAGTACATATTACCCCTAAAACATACCTTTAGTATTTCGAGAGAGTCTAGAGATTTTCAAGAAAGTCTTATAACATGCCTAACTTTAAATGGTAAAACGGGGTATGGTGAAGCTACTGACAATCCGTATTATAATATTACAATGAAAAGTCTTATTGCTGAAATTACGGCAATACAAAAAGAGATTGAAAATTTCAACTTCACGAAGCCCGAAATATTTCATCAGTTTTTAGTCGAAAAAGGCTTGTCTAATTTTGCTATTTGTGCTTTAGACATAGCAGCTCACGATTTATACGGAAAATTATTAGGAAAACCACTCTATGAAATATGGGGTACTACGCTTGATAAATATCCAACAACCAATTACACCATTGGTATTGCAAGTATCGATAAAATGGTGGCCAAAATGCAAGAAACACCTTGGCCTATTTATAAAATAAAATTAGGTACCGATAATGATGTTGCTATTGTTAAAGAACTTCGTAAACATACCGATGCAATTTTTAGAATTGATGCGAATTGTGCTTGGACCGCTGAAGAAACCATCTTTAATGCCCCACAGTTAAAAGATTTAGGCGTAGAATTTTTAGAGCAACCGCTAAAGGCTGATGACTGGAAAGGCATGGAAAAAGTAATGCACCACAGCGTTTTACCAATTATGGCCGACGAAAGTTGTATCATAGAAAGCGATGTTGAAAAATG
>JANQTG010000046.1:20994-23167 GCA_030731855.1 Cellulophaga sp.
TTTTACATGATATTTGAAGTTGATGAATTTCCTGGTCGAGAAATTACTGTAAACGATAGACAGTTTCTATATTTTGGAGGCACTGGTTATTTAGGACTTCAAACAGATAACGTATTTAAAGACTTATTTATTAATGCTATAAAAAAATATGGTACTAATTATGGCGCTTCAAGAAAATCGAATATTAGAATCTCTATTTTTGAAAAAGCAGAAAATTATTTAGCAAAATTAGTTGGCAGCGATGCTTGTTTAACTATGTCGTCAGGGTTTTTAGTAGGTCAGTTTTTGGTGCAAAATTTATCACCTAACAAAGAAACCTATTTTTATGCACCTAACACCCATAGTGCGCTATACACATCGGAACAAAAAACGAAAACCTATGTTACCTTCAGTTCATTAAATATTGCACTTCGTCTTTATTTAGAAGAAAATAATAACGAAACCCCAATTGTTTTCTTAGATGCTATAGATTTTTCTGGTGCTAATTTTCCAAATTTTGAAGGCTTAAAAAAACTTCCTCTTTCCGATATTATACTAGTAGTCGACGATTCACACGGAATAGGTATTGTTGGTGAAAATGGTGGTGGTGTTTTTAAATGTATTCAACAACTAAACCCTAAAGAAGCAATTGTATGTTGCTCACTAGGTAAAGGTTTTGGCATACAAGCAGGTGCTATTTTTGGAACAAAAGAAAGACTCGAAAATTTAAAAAATACAAGTTTTTTTGGTGGTGCCAGTCCTGCTGTACCAGCAAGCTTGGCTGTATTACTCCAAGCTGAGGATATATACCACCAAAAAAGACAACTACTAGTTCAAAATATAGATTTTTTCTTGAATAATTTGAAAAACCCGTCAAAATTTCTGTTCATGCAAGGCCATCCTGCTTTTAGTTTTTCTGATGAGCTTTTAACCAAACATTTAGAAAATAACGGTGTAATAGTTACTAGTTTTAGGTATCCTAATGAAGACTCACATCTTATGGGTAGAATTGTAATTAGTGCCACACATACAAAAGAAGATATTCAGAAGCTTTGTTTGGTGATTAATGGGTTCTATAAAAAATAAAGCCATTCTAGAATTTTAGAATGGCTTAAATCATTGTTTAAAAACTAATTTATTATTCATCCCACCAAACTGGAGTTACTGGAGTTTGTTGGTTTGCTAATACATTGGCGCTATTTCTAGTAAGCTCAGCGGCAGGGTATTCTGCTCTTCTAAACCATTGACCTATAAACTCATTAGTATCAGCAGCTTCTTCTTGTCTAATTTGAAGCCCTGTAAATACCTCGTCAGAAAAATCATATCTTCTAAAATCAACAAATGTTTCTGGATTTAAAAAATTATGTATATACTTTTCTTTCATAATGTGATTAAGCATTAAAGCCCCTTCACCGACTGCAATGGCTGTATCTGCAAGATAATCCGCACCATCTACACCATACATGGTCATACTTGCCTGAATACCTAATAAATATGCATTATATGCAGCAGTATTTGAACCAACACTAGTTGTTGTTCCTCCATTCGCTAAAAATGCAGCTTCTGCCTCAATAAACTTAGCTTCTGCATAACTAATCAACATTAATGGAGAAGCTTCACTTGTATAATAGCCATCAGTTTTAAAACGTGTATTTGCAGGGGACCCATCGGGTGAAACTCCTACACCACCACTAACAAAACCTTTATATTCAGTTGCAGTCGCAGGTATTTCTGCGAATAAGGGTAATCTTGGATCGATTGTAACTACTCCTCCCTGAAAAGGATAATAATTACCATTCATTGAACTTACTAATTGACTAGCTATATCATTACTTAGATTTCCTGTAGCTCTAGCTAAAATTTCAACAGAATACCAAGGATTAATATTACGATCATCATAAAACATCTGAAAATCATCAGCGTTTGAAGTGTATCCATTGGCAATGGTAGATAAAACTTCACTTGCATTTAAGGTACCCTTAGTTACTAATCGTAATTGATATCGTGCTTTAACAGTATAAGCTGTTCTTAGCCATTTAGCGGAGTCTCCTCCGTAAATAAGATCAGCACTTCCTAAATTAAAACCAGAGGAATCGGTTCCGCTTAATGCAGCAATTGCGCCGTCGAGCAAACTAAAAATTTGTGTATAAACTTCCTCTTGTGTATCAAAAGTTGGAAAATTATTATCAGGACC
>JANQTG010000047.1 GCA_030731855.1 Cellulophaga sp.
GCAATGATGAGTTTTGGTTGGGTAACAGCAATAAAACGATCTAAATTTATGTTCGGAGATTGTGTAAGCAAAACAACATCATACCTTGTTCCCTTGGGTGGAAAAATAGCAAGACTGTCCAATAGATACAAACTTTTACCTTGGAACTGATAACTGTTTTTTAAAGAATCGATCGAAAAAGTTACTATTCGTTCGTTAATCCTATAATTGTTCGTCGTATAATCAAAAGCTTGGGTTTGATTGCTCCAAAGTTTTAATTTGGAGCCATTTTGTGCTAAAATTCCGGTGTGCTTAGTTTGGTGTAAAATAATTATACGCTCTTTTTCATGAGTGTTGTAAACGTTAACATAAGACCATCCTTGAAGTACTATAACACATCCTAAAAAAACAGCAATTTTCTTAAACGAGGGTTTTGTAACGTAAATTACCAAAGAAAATACCAACATATAAACCACAACTAATTGTATGCTATCAAAAGAAATGGCTTTAAAAACAAATGATTCTTGTTGCGCTACCCAATACACGACCGCATTCATAATGCGCATGATTTCGTTGTAAATAGCAGCAAAAAAATCTGGCAATATATTCAAGAGCGATAAAAAAATTATCAAGAGTCCGCCGCCTAAAATAATTCCTAAGCAGGGTACAATAACCAAATTTGAAATAAAAAACAGACTAGGAAACTGATGAAAATAAAATAAACTAATCGGTAGAACACCTAATTGTGCGGCGATACTGACACTCATTAATTGCCAAATTTTCCTAACTAAAACAGTTTTTGGAAACCAAAAGCGTTGTAGTATGGGATAAATCCATAAAATAGCAAACACAGCGGCATAACTCATTTGAAAGCCTACTTGAAAAATATAGGTTGGTTTTAACAATAAAATAAAAAATAGTGAGAGCGATAGAATATTAAATTTATTCGCTGGTCGGTTTAGATACATAGCGTATGCTAAAAACGAAAACATTGTAACAGCTCTAACTACGCTGGCCGAAAGCCCTGCAATAAATGCAAAAGCCCAAAGCAAAGCCACTACCAGTACTAATTTTAATTTTCGACCATTTTTTAAGCGCTCCAAGGGGTACAATAGAAATTGAAGAATGAGTAATAAAATGCCCACATGTAAGCCTGAAACAGCAAGAATATGAACTGCACCAGCATCTTTATAACTATCGTAGGTTTCTTCGGAAATATCATTCCTTTGTCCTAATAAAAGTGCTTGCATAATAGACAGTTCTTCTGTACCGAAATTTTCAGTTTTAAGAGAACTGATTATTTTTTCTCTAAAGTTGGCAGCAAAGCCATAGATGGTTGTAGTCGGTTTATCTTTTACAATAAAGTCTTCTGCTTTTAGTTGTATTTGACCCAAAACGCCCAAATCAGACAAGTATTTTTTATAGTTAAATTGATGCGGGTTTAATGGAGCATTAATTTCTTTGATGTGTTCAAAAACAATAATTTCATCGTCTATATTTAAATGAATATCGCTACTATCTTTTGTAATTGTCAGAAGTACTTGCCCTGATGAGTTTTTGTTGGTAATAGCTTGAGTTTCGGCAATATATCTAACAGAAAAATCATTAGGTTTTAGCACTTCAACTATTTTAAGTTGAATGGTTTGCGCTTTTTCAACATCGAAATATGAAAAATGATTTTGATAGTTTTTTGGATTCGCCAAACTTACCGCCAACACTCCAATACTAAAAGTGCATAGTGCGGTAATAATGCCAAAAAGAGAGGAAGAATTTAAAGCTTTTTTAAATTGAATTAGAAAAGCCAAGATGGCGATACATACTAGTGTGGCGCATACCGAAAATACAATTTGTATCGCTAAGTAATAACCCACCAAAATACCTAGTACTAAAACGAGTGTCAATTTTATTGGCACAAATTTTAGTAATTGCATAGGGTTTATTTTTTATAGAATACGAGTCGCTTTCACAAAAGCGGCGTTCCAATACCCTTCTTTTAATGAAGAGACTATAACACCTCTTGAAGTACTAGAATGAATAAATTTTACATCATCACCATCTATGCCTACCACCAAACCAACATGGTTTATGTTTTTAGCTTTTCTACTGGTTTTAAAAAAAACTAAGTCTCCTTTAGTAATATCTTTTAAGCGAATTTCTTTTCCTTCTTCAGCCATACCGTAAGAGGTTCTAGGTAGGCTAATATCTTGATTGCTAAAGGCAACATACATAAGGCCTGAGCAATCGATCCCCTTTTTAGTAGTACCGCCATATTTATAGCGCGTACCCGAAAATGCTAAGGCTGCATCAATAATTTCTTCGGCTTTATTTAGCGTGTAGCGCGGATTTTCAGAATTTATAACGGCAACATCAGCGGCCTTTGAAGGTGTTTTTTTAGGAGGCGAAGCAACAACAGTAATTTTTTTATTATTGGTAGTGCCGTACGTTGTCTTTTTCTTGGCAATACCACAACTGGTAATCAAAAATGAAGATAAGAGGTACAAAAATTTTCGATTCATTACAGTTCGATTTATCGCTGATTTCCTACCAAAAATAGAAAAATAATTCCAATGATTTTTTTAAAATAGCGCTAAGCCTTTGAAATACTGTTATTTTTGAGATTTTAGTGTCTCATAAATAGCCTGAGCTGTTTTTTTGGATGCCCCAGCTCCTCCCAAATTTTGTGCTAATATGTCATAATTTTCTAATATAATTTTTCTTTTCTCTGAATCAAGAAGCTTATTCAATTCGGTTTTTAAATTATTTGTTGTTAAATCATCTTGAATTAATTCTTTCACTACTTCTTTATCCATTATTAAATTTACCAATGAAATATATTTAAGGGTTATAATACGTTTTGCAATTTGGTACGATAACCAATTACCACGGTAACAAACTACTTGCGGTACTTTAAAAAGTGCAGTTTCTAAGGTCGCTGTACCACTGGTAACTAAAGCGGCATGGGCAATTTGTAAAATAGAGTACGTATTATTAAATATTAGATTGATGTTTGATTTTTTTAAAAACGGACTATAAAACTCTTGATCTAAGCTCGGTGCCCCGGCTATTACAAATTGGTATTCAGAGAAATCTTTGGCCGCAGAAAGCATTATTGTAAGCATTTTAGATACTTCTTGCTTTCGACTCCCTGGCAACAAGGCAATAATGGGTTTATTTGGGTCTAATTGATGTTCTTGCCTAAAACTAACCGCATCAACTTTAGGAATGTTTTCAATAGCGTCAAGTAAAGGATGACCCACAAAATTGACTTTAAAATTGTGTTTCTTTTCGTAAAATTCTTTTTCAAAAGGCAGCGTCACATATAAATGGTCAATCGTGCTTTTAATCTTTTCAATTCTGCCTTCTCTTGATGCCCAAATTTGTGGCGCTATGTAGTAGCTAGTTTTAAATTTTTCGCCTTTTGCCCATTTTGCAATTCTTAAATTAAAGCCAGAATAGTCAATAAAAATTACCATGTCAGGTTGAAACTGTTGAATATCTTCTTTGCAAAAAGCAATATTTTTAAAGATTTTATTAATATTCGTAAGTACTTCTAAAAAACCCATAAAAGCGAGTTCCTTATAATGTTTTGCCAAGGTACCGCCAGCAGCATGCATTAAATCGCCTCCCCAACAACGAATATTCGCATGGATGTCAACATTTTTTAAAGCTTTTATGAGGTTAGATCCGTGTAAATCACCTGATGCCTCTCCCGCGATTATGTAATATTTCATTTGAATAATTAAAAATTAATAAGGTATAATGAATAATTGTTTTTTCTGAACTAGCAACTATCAACCAAAAGTATGCAGGAATAATTTCCTGTTTCCTCCGTCCAACTTTCAGAAACGCTTTAAAATAATTATTTTACAAAGTAACACATTGTAAAAAAAGAGTTTCAATGAGAATTTTTGACATACCAACAATCAAAAACCGACAACAATTTTTTAAAACACCTTATAATACATAATCACCAAAGCGCAAAGTAAGGTAGCAATTAAAACACCTTTTGCTCTAGCATCTCTTCTTAGTTTTAGAAATAAGAAGAATGCTCCTAAGTTTAAAACAGCGCCTAAGGCTAATAAACTACCTACATGACCTTCACTAACAGCTGCATTGTACGTTTCTGTAATGCTTAGCTTGGAGAAAATAACAATGTATAGTAAAGTGCCAATAGTGTTAGCGATTATACCTACTAAAAAACCAATGATGACTTCTTTTTTTGTATTCATTTAATTTAAATTCCAGTTATTTACGATTTGTATGGCGTGGTGGGCGGTAAGGTCGAATTGTGTTGGTACCACCGAAATATACCCTTGTGATAGCGCAAATTCGTCGGTATCTTCACCTTTATCTAGCAGTTCAAATTCGCCAGTAAGCCAGTAATAATCTTTTCCGGTAGGGCTTTGTCTTTTGTCAAATTTCTCCTTCCAATTGGCTCTCGCTTGTCGGCAAATCTTGATTCCTTTTAAGTTTTTCTCTTCTAATTTAGGAATATTTACATTTAAAACTACGCCTGTTGGTATTCCGTTGGCTAATGCTTCTCGGACTATTTTTTGGATATATGCTTTAGCGTGACTAAAATCTGCATCCCAAGAATAATCGCATAAAGAAAAACCAATAGCAGGTATGCCTTCAATGCCTGCTTCAATAGCAGCACTCATAGTTCCTGAATAAATTACGTTGATTGATGAATTAGAGCCGTGATTAATGCCGCTTACGCACAAGTCTGGCTTGCGGTCTAAAAGTTCTTGTAAACCCAATTTAACACAATCTGCGGGTGTGCCACTGCAACTATATTCTGGCGTGTTGTGGTCTTCTGTGTCAATAATTACTTTTTTTGAATATAAGGTACTATCAATAGTAATTGCATGCCCCATTCCCGATTGCGGACTATCAGGCGCAACAACAACAACATCGCCAATTTCTTTCATATAGCCAATTAAAGCTCGTAGTCCAGGGGCAGTTATACCATCGTCATTGGTTACTAAAATCAAAGGTTTTTTCATTATGGATAATTTATTTCGTAAAAATACGTTTTTCAATACTATTGACTGATTAAACTGTTTAACAAAAATTTACTAATCTTGTAATAAACTGGCACGATTTTTTCAGTATCTTAGAGAACTAAATTCGTATTAAAGATGGGTGACAACATAATTTTAATACTAAATTTGATTAAAAAAAAGTTATGAAAAACAAATTAGCCTACGCACTTTTAATGATGCTGTTTGCTGTAGCATCTTGTAGTTTTACCAAAAAATCTTTTGAGAACGATGATAAAGACAAGTTATTACTTGACTTAATTACTTATGTTCTAGAAAAAGGTCATTATCAATCTAAAGATATTGATGATGATTTTTCAGTGCATATTTTTGAAGATTTTATTGACGGATTAGATCCTACAAAACGCTATTTTTTAGCAGATGATATTAAGGATTTTGAGCAATATAAATTTTCCATTGACGACCAAATTAAGAATACGGATATTACCTTTTTTAATACTGTTTACGAAAGATTAATCAAGCGCATGGAGGAAGCTAAAGGTATTTACAAAGAAGTTTTAGCGGAACCTTTTGACTATGATGTTAAAGAGAATATTGATATTGATTATGAAAAACAATCTTTTGTAAGTTCAAGAAAAGAACTAAAAGAGCGTTGGAGAAAGCAATTAAAATATGCTACTTTAGGAAATTATGATTCGAAAATAACCGCTGAAAATTCGAATGTTACGGAAACTAAAACCGTTAAAAACGATATTGTTGAAACTAGCGTAAAAGGTGGTGAAATTCTTAATGCAAAGGATAAAAAACCTTTATCTAAAAAAGAAGCAGAAAAAGAAGCACGAGAAGATACGGCCAAAACTTTAGACGAGTTTTTTGAATTTGTAGCAGATTTAGAGCGTAAAGATTGGTTTGTACAGTATTTAAATACGATAGTGGAGGAGTTTGATCCGCATACTTTTTATTTTGCGCCAGAAGAGAAAGAAAAGTTTGATACCAGAATGTCAGGTAAATTTGAGGGTATTGGAGCAAGATTACAAAAACGTACCGAGGGTATTAAGATTGTAGAAATTATTTCTGGAGGCCCCGTTTGGAGAGATAAAAAAATTGAAGTTGGTGATGAAATTTTAAAAGTAGGTCAAGATGGAGAAGCGCCAATAAGTATCGTTGGTATGCGATTAGATGACGCTATAAAATTAATTAAGGGAGCAAAAGGTACTGTTGTAGATTTAACTATTCGAAAAGTAGATGGTAATATTGAAGTAATATCCATTACAAGAGATGTGGTAGAATTAGAAGAAACATTCGCGAAATCGGCTAATATTATCAAAAATGATCAAAA
>JANQTG010000048.1 GCA_030731855.1 Cellulophaga sp.
TAACAAAGAACTAAGTTGAAATCCTAATAATTAGTATTTTAATTTTGGGCAAATGTATTGCTTGGCATTGTTGAAGTAGCATAAATCTCCTCTGTCGATTTATTGCCAATTCAACAAGCTATTACATCATCATTTTATTTTATCTTATAACTTCTAACTCATTAGAGTACTGCGATAATTAGCGTCATAGGGTATTCCTGATTTTACGATGGCAAAACTTTGACGAAGCAGTTTATTACTCACCGCAAGTAATGCTAATTTTTCGCTTTTACCCTTTGCCACTATCCGTTTAAACTGTGAACTGCAAGCCAGATTATATTTGCAAGCTGAAAAAGAACACATGAATAAGAGGTGACGCAGTCGTTTATTACCTACCTTGGATATTCTACTCCTTCCTCTGATGCTAGTGCCTGACCTGCGCTCTGTAGGCGTAATTCCAGCATAACTACACAGTTGTGAAGCTGTCTCAAATTTTGAGAATCCATTGGTCACAACGATTAGAAACAGTGCTGTCTTTATTCCTATTCCAGGTATGCTTTTTAGCAGTTTAAGTTGTGAACTATGCTCTTGCTTTACCAATTCCACCAGCTGTTGCTCCAATAATGTAATCTCTACCTTTAAAACCTTTAATACTCTGTTTAAAGAGTGATATACCGCTTTAGAAGGCTTACCTAGGGTTTTCTCTCCATGTAGCTTATTCTTTATGGCTGTTCGCTTTTTCTCGTAGTGTTCTAAAAGACTGTAAATTTGCAAACATTCTGCTTGTATATCTTCTAAGGCACTGTACATACTTAACTCAGTGACCTGGGCATAAGCACAAATGGCAGCTGCGTCAGCTTTATCAGTCTTTACCTTGGCCAGTTTCATCTGAACGAATCGCTTTACCGATAAAGGGTTTACTACTGAACATGGTATTGATGATGCCGATAAGAACTGAGCCAAACTATAATGATAATAACCTGTTGCCTCCATTACTACTAAAGAATCTGGACCTAAAAGCTTTTTAAATTTCGAAAATCCCTTCGCCTCATTGCCATATTGGTCATGATTACCTTCATTATCAACTACATCAAATGAATCTTTACTAATGTCAACTCCATAAATTTTCTTATATTTATTCATAATTATATGTTTTACGAAAAGAATAAATATCTGTTATCCAACATCCTAAAAACGAGGTCTGCGCCTCACAGAACTAAACGGATTAATAGATAAAAGCAGCAGGGATTATCATTGTTGACGAAGTCTAA
>JANQTG010000049.1 GCA_030731855.1 Cellulophaga sp.
GGTCTGCTTTCTGCATAATTTGTAATAAACACCCCATCTTGTGTTTGTGCTTGTTTCCAAGCGGTACTCTCGGCATAAATTAAGTCAAAGGCCACGTGTACTGTTTCATGAAAAACCGTTTCTTCTAAGTCATTGTTGCTAATTCTGGTATCCATATTATCCGAATACAATACAAAGAATCGACCCTGATCTTCGGCAAAAGCCCCTTCGTCTCCTTTATGAATGATCACGTGGGAAAGTGTTCCTCTCATACCGCTCGGTAGTTTTCCTAAGCGACTGGTAAGCTTTTCAGCATAACTCTGTGCTGCATTTAAACTACCAAAACTACTATGCGCCCAAATCTCAACGGTTTTGTTTCCCGAGAAATTTGCCTTAAAAACATAGGTGTTGGTGTCAAAAAGATTATCCGTTCTTTTGTCGGGCATTTCTTTGTCTGATTGACCCACATATTCAAGGTTCAAAAACGCATCTGGATCTGTTGCTTTAATAAAATCAATATCTGTAGATACAATAGAGTTCTCAAAAAGGGGTGACTTCTTTAAAGCTTGGCTTTCTTCGGCACTTTCCTCAAATTCTCTAATAAAAGAATCATCTTTTTTGTCATTACAATTGGCTGAACAAAATATAAAGAGCACCACTAACAAATAATTGAACATTGTTTTTAATTTTAATATTTTCATGTTGATAGAATTTAAATTGTTTTAATTATATTATGAAAGACCTTTTTATGGAGTTATCTCTATTTCTTTTCAAGAAAGAGAGAGGCATTAATTATATTGCCATCTGGATCTGTTACGGTTATTTCCGACAAACTAATAGAACCATTGTCTAAAGTGTTTCCAACGCCATTAACCGTATACGTGATGATACTTCCACTTTCGTCTGTACAATTGAAGGTCTGACTATCTAAAATAACTTCAAACTCACCACCATCATTTGCTTCTGATCCGATGAAAAATTCTAAAAGTATCTCACCAGTACAACCTAAATTTAAAAAGTCCCCAATAATCACAAAATCATTACAGCTATCTCCACTTTTTTCTATAAGAATATCAACAAAACTTTGATCCTCTCCAATAGTAGCTATAGAATTATAGGCGCCTCCAAAAATGCAATTACTATTGTCCCCGCTGGAGCCAATGATTACCGTGCCCGTTGTGGTATTCCCACCACCACTTAAAGAGTATTCTAATTCTATAGTTCCATTGTCTCCATTGAAATATCCATTGGTGGTATTGAAGGAATATAAGGTTTCAACACCCGCTGAGATACAGATAAACGAGGCGTTTTCTACAATAGCGTTACCTTCACTTCCACCTTCTTCAAATGGGTCTAGAAAAATTAAAAACTCTATATTTTCGTTTTCACATCCTAAGTTTAAGAAGTCACCACCAAAGGAGATTTCATTACAACTATCTAGGAGCGATCCAACAGTTTTGCCTTGACCATTATTCGAATCTGATGTGCTTAGTTCTCCCTCAAATTTACTAAAATCAAAATCTAAATTACAATCATCTCCGCCGCCCTGATCATCATCTCCAGGATCTGAAAGCGATCGTATCTTTAAGATTCCTTCTACAAGACCATTGGGCGTAATTAGCGTATAATTTAGTTCAATTCTACCAAGTTCTCCTAAATAAATTCCAGTACCTTCTACGGTAAAGTTTCTGGTACTCATCCGGTCTTCAGATAAACAAGAATAGGTGGTAGCTTCCACGGAAATTGTACCTTCTGATGATTCAGGGCTGTTGGGAGTAAATACAACTGGAATAAGAATATCATCGTTAAAGCAACCTTGGTTAAAAATACTGCCTCCAGAAAAGGTGAACGCTCCACAGTCTGCTCCTGCCGACCCAATGGTAATGCCTTCTCCGTTATTAGAATCAACCGTTCTAAGTTCACGAGTGAAATTACGGATATCAAAATTTAAGTTACAAGGCACATAAGGGTCAGATCCACTACGAAATTCGTCACTATTTGTAATGCCGTCTTGATCACAATCAGCTGTAGCCCATAGCTCATTTTCTGAATTAAACCTAATATACCCGGCGTCCTGTTTTGGGAAACAAGGATTTTCAGGAGCTAGATCTTTAAAATCTGGTACACCATCACCGTCGGTATCAATGGTATTATCATCAAGATAAGGATTTCTCTTTTGTTCAAACTCTAGACCATTTAACGTACCATCACCATCACAATCTGAATTTTTCCAAGCTTGATTAAACACGTTAAAGCCCGTATAATTTGTGGGTTGTACTGGCAAACAAGGGTTGTCTGGATCTGAATCTTCCCTGTCTTCAATACCGTCACCATCCGAATCACTAAAAGCACTTCTAAATAGTTCATCGGTCTGGTTTTGGCAAGAGATACCAAAAGCCAGCAGGAAGATTAAAAACATAAAAGGGTTAATATTACTTAAGTTACTTTTTTTAAAGGCCATAATACAAAATGGGTTTAGAAGTGAAGTGCTACTAATTTTTAAAATCGAGCGTATCATAGTGGTCGAATTATTAAGGTGCCAGATCTAGTATCTCCTGCTTCGTTAATTAGGGTATAGGTAAATTCAACATTGGTAGAACTACCACTATAGCTACCAAAACCTTCGATAGTAAATTCTGTAGTACTCGATCCATCTTCTGATAAACAAGCGTACGTGGTTGCTGCCACCGCTATTGTGCCATTCGAGGATCCTGGGCCGCTAGGAGTAAAGATAAAAGGAACGCTTAGGTCATCATTAAAACAACCTTGGTTTAAAAGGCTTCCGCCGGTAAAAATAAATTCGCCACAAGCCTCTCCTAAAATACCGACAGTTACTCCTTCTCCATTATTTGAATCTACAGTTCTAAGCTCTCTTTCAAAATTGCCAACATCAAAGTTTAAATTACATTCTTGTTCTCCTTCTGGATACGGATCACTTCCATTTGCTAGCTCGTTACGGTTGGAAACTCCATCGCCATCACAGTCTCCTGCTCCCCATATTTCATTACTGGCATCGAAACCATTATAGCCTGAAAACTGTACGGGGACACAAGGATTATCTGGGTCCTCGTCTTCATTGTCTTTAAGACCATCACCATCCATATCACCAATAAGTGACTCGTTTACATATGGATTCGTATTTTGATCGAGTTCAACACCATTATTTATACCATCATCGTCACAATCAGCATTAGCCCAAATAGAACTAAAAGGATTATAGCCTCTATAGGTATCGGCTTGTATCGGCAAACAAGGATTGTTTGGGTCTTCATCCAAAGCACTAGCAATACCGTCTCCATCAGGATCAGTAGTATTTCGTTTTATAGTCACTGTGGATATCTTAGTGATATTCTCTTTTTTTACTTCTACCGTTAAAACTACTTCGGAGAATTCTCCTGTATTAAAAATTGCAGGGCGGTTTGCTATGATTTCTCCAAAACGCAACCCAAGAACTACACTATTTTGTGGTATTTGTGAAAGTAGTCTATAAGTAACTTCTCCTTTACTCGAGCTACCTCGTAAAAAACCAATCGTATCTCTTTCTTGTACTACAATGGGTGCGGTAATTTCGAAATCTTCGGTGTTTAGTAGTGCGCTAGAAATAGCTTCGCCAGAATCTGTACAAGACAAATAACTCCAAACTATACATATTCCTACGATTATTTTAATTGTTGTTTTCATATGGATATTTCTTTTAAATACAACTTATTCTCTGGGGTTTTGTATGATTTCTGGGTTTGCTACAATATAATTATTAGCAATAGGGAAAGCCCAATTTAAGCTGTTAGGTGTTAAGGTAGCTGTTTCGCCTAAATAGCTGTGTGTTACCGAAATGTTAGCATTATCAAAGCGATTATAGCGTTTAATATCAAAAATTCTTAAGGTACTCATCGCTTTTTCTCTTCGTATTTCATCTTTAATGAAGGCTAGCAGTGTATTTTGGTCAGTGAAATCAACAGGGGTATAGGTTCCAACTGCATATCTGTTCACACGCAACGCATTGAGGTCTGCGATAGCGTTTTCGATGTTTCCGAGTCGTGCGTTACACTCTGCTCTTATTAAGTATAGGTCGGCGGTAGTTAGTGAAACATTAGAATTGTCATTATTTCGATGCGCGGCTAATATGGGGTTGTCTATTTCGGCGAAGAAATAAGATCTAGCATCGGCGAACCATCTTTTTCTTAAATCATTTTCTTCATATAAATTGTAAAATTCCTCTGTGGCTACTAAACTAAAGCCACCAGAATCTTTGAACCAGATTAATTGCTCATCATCAATGGCTCGCGGATAGGAAATAACATTAGGATCTCTAGGGTCAGTAGGATCATTAGTTATATTGCGTAGTGCGTTTTTTAGGGATAGACCATTATTAGCCGCTGCTAAAGCTTCATTATACCTAGCTTGATACAATAAAACGCGTGCTAAAAATGTATAAGCACCTGCTTTGGATGGTCTAAAACTACGATCTGCCACTTGTGTATCTGGTAATGCCGCTATATTATCATTAATATCTTTTAAAACTAATTCATAAATCTCGGCAACGGAGGCCCTTGTGAAATCGGCCCCTTCTAAATCTATGCCAATACGCACTGGAACGCCTAAATCAGTATTAGCGGTTTCAGGATTATAATGCAGTCCATATATATTCACTAAATTGAAATAAGCAAAAGCTCTATGAAGGGAGGCTTCGGCTCGTAATTCCGCTATAGTCTCTGGGGTACCATTGGTAACAGTTTTTAGTCCCTCAATAACGACATTTGCCACATAAATTTGATTGTAATATCTTATCCATGACGTGTCATCTCCATTTGCTGTGGATATTTGTTCTTTAAATAAATAAAGATTAATTTCTTCTGGACTAATACCAAAACTAGCTCTCACTTGTTCCGATAGAAAATAATTATCGCTGGCCAAAATGGTAAAGTCATGATGCCCCCCAAACCCTTGGGTAAAGTTTATATTTGGATCTGGCTGAACTTGATCTAATAACGCCCTGTACTCCTCCACTTTAGACGGTACAATCTGTCCCTTAGGCTGGAAGTCTAGAAAATTATCTCGTGTACAAGCGAGTAGTGCAAAGGATAAGACTATAAGTATATAGGTGTTTGTTTTCATAAAGCTATATAAATTAAAATGTTGTTGATAAATTAAGCGTAACGGTTGTGGGGATGGGAATAAACGGACTTATGGGATCTACATTCCATTTGTTAAAGTTCCAAACCTTTAAATTATCGGCTTGTAAGCTTATCATAAAACTTTGCATATTTAGTTTCTGCACCACATTTGTTGGAAACTGGTAGGCTAAATTTACTTGCGCAATACGAATATTACTAGCATCATCAGTATTCCTATCAGATTCATTTAAATAAAGGTACAGTGGTGTTCCTGTTTCATTAGGAGAGGAAACTCTAGGGACATCGGTTAAAAACTCGTCTCCAGACCTTTGCCACCTGCTCACAAAATCTTCTGGGACGTTTGTTGGAAAAAATCTAGGGTCAAAGTTTCGTTCAAACCTAAATCTATTACCGCCAGAATAGGTGGTTAATACTCGTAAGGAAAGATTTTTATAGTCCAGGGTATTGGTAAAAGAACCAAAGCGATTTGGAGATCTAGAACCTTCATTTTTTAGTGCTTCAATAGCGCCTATATCTCCACCTACTTCTACAATCTCATCTTCTTCATTTAAACATCTTGGATTACCAAAATCGTCTAGTCCTGCATATCTAAAACTATAAAAAGCATCAACAGGGTCGCCAACAACAAACGAATTAGCCTCATATTGGGTAAAAAGGAAAATTTCACCAGGATTACTTTCATCTACTCGGGTAATTTTATTTTCGTTTTGACTGTAAAGAAATCTGATATCATAATTAAAATCTTGGGACTCAATGACACGGAAGCCTAAATCGATATCAAAACCTCTGTTGTAAAGTTCAC
The DNA here is from genome assembly GCA_030731855.1 of Cellulophaga sp. Taxonomy (GTDB): domain Bacteria; phylum Bacteroidota; class Bacteroidia; order Flavobacteriales; family Flavobacteriaceae; genus Cellulophaga. Next base: position 5,917 of record JANQTG010000049.1, read on the forward strand.
CAACGTTTAAAAAGGAAGAGGACAAGCCATAAGTAGGGGTAATGTTTCGTCTGGCCAGTAAATCTTCACTTCTACGATCATAATATTCTACATTTCCATAAATTCTATTGTTGGCCATCGAAAAATCGAGGCCAAGATAACTGATTCCTGCAGTCGTAAATCGGCCAAATAATCCTTTGGAACTCGATGATATTAGTGGTACCAGAGCTAAGTTTAACAAGTTCACAACAAAAAGATGTGTTCATAACCATAGCTTGATATGCCAGATGTACAACAAAAAGGTGAGTTCATAACCATGGCGTAATCCTAACGATCCACCACAAAAAGGTGGGTTCATAACCATAGCTTATCCACAACAAAAAGGTGGGTAAAGAGGTGATGAGAATTGTAGAATT
>JANQTG010000050.1 GCA_030731855.1 Cellulophaga sp.
GCACAAGCCTCCATTACATAATGCATGGTAGAAATATAGGTGTAAAAACGGGCGCCCACATCTTGAATATCAAAAATAACAAGCTCAACACCATTTAATTGCGCTGCTGTTGGTTTGTAGTTTGAACCATACAATGAAGTGACAGCAATATTTGTTTTCGGGTCTTTCTCGTCTTTTATTTTGGCCCCGGCATCAGCATCACCTCTAAAACCATGTTCTGGTGCAAAAGCTTTTACTATAGTTACTCCAAGCGATAATAAAGAATCTACCAAATGAACACTATCTGAATTTTCTGCATTTTGCCTAAAAATTACCGATGTATTATTGGCGACAATGGCGACTTTTTTATCTTTAAATAAAGGCAGGTATTTTTCCGTTTGATTGGCTGCTACAATAATTTCTTTTTTTGCTATTTCTTGTGTAGCTACTACTTGTTTTTCAGCAATTATATTTTCTACTTTTTTAGGAGTCTGACCACAACTTGAAGTCAAAAAAACAAATGTCCATCCGATTAAAAAAAAGCATTTTATTTTGCTGGTATTTTTCATAGCAAACCTATTTGATGTATTCGTACTTACAAATATACAAAGCAAATTGTTATCTACTTATGATGAAATACTTGCTAGTCATAAAGCAAACAGTTTTGAATAAAAAGAAGTCGTTTTTTATAATTATCGAGTGATTTTTGCAATAAAACGGACAAATAAATACATACAGGTATATAGTAAAAGAACTAAAAAGGTATCCATAGTTATAGATTTTATGGGTTATACCTTTAGATACAAGAAAGTGGAAATTTGTTACCTTTTATCCCCCAATTGCAATCATACTTCGGTTATTGTGCGAATCGGGGTCTTTAAATTGTTCTAAAGTTTCCATCCCGTTACGCACTTTTTTCTTTGCTAAAATCGCTTTTTGAATTACGGGTGCAATTGATTTCCCCTCGCGAAGTGGTGTCAGTAAATCCGATTCTGAAGATGAAAACAGACAGTTTTTCAATTGTCCGTTGGCTGTTAAACGAATTCTATTGCAGCTATCACAAAACGGATTAGTAACAGAGCTAATTACGGCAAACGAGCCCTTATAGTCTTTTATTTTATAGTTTTTAGCCGTATCGTTGGGTGCATCCTTAAGTCGGGTGAATTGTTTTACATCGTAATGCGAACAGACTTCTTTTAGCACTTCTTCTAAAGAAACTAATTTGTCTAAATTCCATTTATTCCCATCAAAAGGCATAAACTCTATAAACCTGATTTGTAAAGGCTGTGTTTTCGTCAGCTCAATAAAATCGACAATTTCGTTTTCATTAAAACCCTTTATCAAAACGCAATTTACTTTTACTTCAAAACCTTCTTTTACTAATAATTGTATATTGTTATAAACCTTTGTAAAATAATCTCTACGCGTTATTGTTGTATTTTTTTCGTTATCTAAAGAATCTAAACTCACATTTATTTTTTGAAGACCAATTCTTTTAAACTGTTCTATAAATGTATCTACGATTACTCCATTCGTTGTAATGGCTAATTCTACGTTAAGTGAAGCCAATTTCTCTAAAATTAACCCTACATCTTTACGCACTAATGGTTCCCCACCTGTAAGTCGTATTTTGGTAACACCATGGCTTACAAACTCTTTAGCAATCGTAAAGATTTCCTCGTAGGTCATGATGTGCGATTTGGGGGAAAGCGGAATCCCGCCTGCTGGCATGCAATAAGTGCAACGCAGGTTACAACGTTCGGTAAGGGAAATGCGTAGATAGGTATGTTCCCTTCCAAAAGTATCGGTTAATATGTTTTCAGTTTCTGTCATAATCAATCGTGTCTGGCACCTTTTAAAATTCTAAATACATGCAATACCGATGGAAAAATGGCTTCCATAGATTCTTTTGCTCCGTTTGTAGAACCTGGCAAGGCTAACACTAAGGTATTTTTGATAGTGCCTGCTATACTTCTAGAAAGCATGGCGTAGGGCATTCTATCCTGTCCGTATTTTCGGATGGCTTCTTCTATGCCCGGAATGTTCCTGTCGAATAGCGGTTTTAAGGCTTCCGGAGTTACATCGCGCCCAGATAAACCTGTTCCACCTGTGTAAATAATTAAATCTGCCCCATTGGCTTGATAGTATTTTGCTTTTTCTTGAATGATGCTTGCTTCATCTGGAATAATAATATAATCTTGAACAGCGACTTCACATTCTTGTAATTTTGCCATAACCGCCTTCCCTGCTCTATCTTCTTTTTTACCTGCGGAAATAGAATCGGAACACACAATAACCACCGCGTTTAAATCGCGTCTAAATTTATCTTGAAAGCTAGATTTTCCGCCTTTTTTCTCTACTAATTTAATATGAAACAGCTCAATTCCCTTATCAATTGGTTTTAGCATATCATACATATTTAGGGCGACTACACTTGCGCCGTGCATGGCTTCTACCTCAACACCGGTTTTGTAAATGGTCTTTACGGTAACCAATACTTTTATGTCTAATCCATCTATCTCGTAATCGATTCCTGTAAATTCTATGGGCAAAGGGTGACAATCTGGCAATAAATCGGGCGTTTTTTTAACGCCTAATAGTCCCGCGGCCTTACTCATCGCAAAAACATCACCTTTGGGTACGGTATTGTTTAGAATCGCATTAACAGTTTCTTGGCGACTCACTTTTACAATGGCTTGCGCCGTCGCTGTTCTTAAGGTATTGCTTTTATGTGTTATATCTACCATAATCTATCTGTGCGCTCATTGCGGAGAGTGCTCTATTTTTACTTCCTAACTTTTTCCTCTTTAACTATTTAACTACTTCACTTTTTTTAACTCCTTCGCTCCTAACTATTGACTTTCCATTGATGGGATTCGTCTTCAAAAAGCTCTTTTCCAAAAACGGGAACGTCTGCTTTTATCGCTTCCACCACATATTCTAAGGCTTTAAAAACTTCTTTTCGCCGCGGCGATGATACAAATACAAACAAACAAATTTCTCCTGTTTTTACTAGTCCCAAACTATGATAAATGTGCATGCAAGTCAGGTTGAATTTCTCAAAAGTAGCCTCCCGTATTTCGTGAAAGTTCTTATTTGCCATTTCTTCGTAGGCCGAATATTCTATGGCGGCAACCACTTTGCCTTCTATTTTATCGGCACGCACTTGACCTAAAAAAATATTATGTGCGCCAATGTTTGTTTTAGATTGATGCTTGGCGATGGAATTGCCAATAAATTCTGAGGATATGGCTCCTTTTATAAATACGTTTTTGTAATTCATTTGTTATCTAGATTATCCATTGGATATAATTAGTTTTTTTATAAATTATCATCAGTTCGAGTGATTTTCGATAAAAATCTTATAGAGAACAATAAAATTTAGCATCTCGAAAAGTTCTCGATACATTTTTTTCTACATTTCATTCCGCAAAAAACACTCGAACTGACATTCTAAATATTTTCAAAAATGCGTCATTTAATTTATAATTTCAAATTACCCATTTGTTAAATTATCCTCCCGCAAAAGGCGGCAAGAGTGCTATTTCTTGTCCTGTAAGCAAAGTGTCTTCAGAAACCAGTTCTTGGTTTTGTGCCATCCTAAAATCTTTGTTCTTAAGCGCTGGATACTTACCGACCAACATCCCTTTTAAATCCGAAATAGCCCCTTCTGAAACCGACATACGTTCCGAATTGCATCCCGTAACCTCAGCTATCATTCCAAAATAATTAATTTCTATTGTCATTTTTTTAATTATTTATGCTTTTATTTATAAATATCAGATTGAGTTTAGCCCCCCTCCTTTGGAGGGGCTGGTGGAGGCCTATATCCCCTTTATTTCTTTAAACTCTTCGTCCAAAAACGACCAACATTTTGCATTTATACTCTCAAAAGCTACTATTAGGTTTTTGCCATATGGCGTAAGGATAGAACCGCCTCCTTTTTCGCCACCAATGGAAGTTATAACAACAGCTTCTTTTGCCGATTTATTTACCGCATCAATAAGCGTCCATGCTTTTTTGTAAGACATGCCAATAGCTTTTGCTGCTTTTGATAAAGAGCCTTTTGCTTCAATCTCTTTTAATAAGCGAATTCTTCCTTCGCCAACCAGCACATTATCCCCTACTTCAATCCAAATTCTACTTTTAATTTTATAATCGTTCATAATTAACAGCCTATTAATTGGGCAATAACATAGTTTTTACAATTTCCCCTTTTAACAATTCTGTACTATTCTCAGGTAAAAAAACTAGTGCATTTGCCGTCCCAAAAGCACTTAACATAGCAGAACTTTGTGCTCCTAAAATTCCCACTCCATCGCCCTGAATTTTCGCCTTCAAAAACTGCGCTCTGTCGCCCCCAATTACCGTATAATGATGTAATAAAGGTTGTGAAATAGTTAAAAGATGGGCGTCTTCTGCGCCTTCGTATTTTTTTAAAAATGGATACACATACACATAAAAACAGGTAAGTGCCGCTGCGGGATTACCTGGCAGTCCGAAGATAGCGGTTTCTTCTTTTTTTCCAAAAAACAATGGTTTCCCTGGCTTTTGCTTCACTTTATGAAAAATTTCATCTACTCCAATAGCATTTAAAGCCTTGCCCACAAAATCATAATCCCCAACAGAAACACCACCGGTTACGATAACCACATCGAAATTTTCAATGGTTGTCGCTAAAATTTTTTTCGTACTTCCATAATCATCTTTAATGCTAATTACTTGTACGTTGCAATAGCCAAACTCTTTTAAAGTTGCCACAAGCATGGCACTGTTTGATTCGTATATTTTACCAAAAGGTAACTCCTGACCAGCTTGTATCAATTCATTTCCTGTTACCACAACAGCAATAGTTGGTTTTTCTGCCACTTGAAGAGTTGTAATTCCTAAACCCGTTAAAAAGCCAATGTGAGCTGCTTTAACACTTGTTCCTTTAGGTAAGGCAATAGTGCCTTTTTTTATTTGCTCGCCTTTAGGCCTAATGTTCATCATTATTTTTAAAGGTGCTTCGATAGTAACCGTATCTCCTTCTATATTTACTTTCTCTTGCATCATCACGGCATCTGCGGTATCGGGAACTGGTGCTCCTGTAAAAATACGAACTGCATCACCTTTGTTCAACAGGAATGTACTATTGTCACCTGCTTGAATTTCACCAATCACTTTATACCTATTTGTTTCCCCAATTCTCACGGCATAACCATCCATTGCAGACTGCCTAAAAGGGGGCATATCTATTTCTGAACATACATCCGATGCCAAAACATACTCTAAGCCATCACTAAGCGAAATTTCTTTCGTTTTAACGCCTTTTGAGCTATGTAATAATACCAGTTCTAACGCTTTTTCAATAGTGATCATGTATCGCTAATTTTCTTGTTTTTAGTGATTATTTTGTTTTAAAAAACATGAAATACTATCGTTATTTCCAAACAAATATAACGAACCTATTTTATTTCATTGGCTCTTTGAATTGAAAATTAATTTAGCGCTATTTTATAAGTCGTTTTAATTCTGGTAGAAAAATAATAATTAATAGGATTATCTTTACCTCAAACTTAAAAAAATGGAAGCTCAGAATTTTAAAAATCATGCTAAATTGGTTAAAGGGTTTCACGGACTCTTATTTCTAATGATAGTAGCCCTAATCATCGGTGCTGTAAACCATCTTATCCGCACTAGTAGTGATAACCTCTATTTAGCCGCTCTGATGGTACTCATCGCTGTTATTTTCTTAATTATGGCTTGGTTTGTACGCAGTTTTCCGTTAAAAGCACAAGACAGAGCAATAAAAGCAGAAGAAAACCTAAGATATTACGTAATGACAGGAAAATTATTTCCTCAAGAACTAAAAGTATCACAAATAATAGCCTTACGTTTCGCTAGTGATGAAGAATTTTTAGCCTTAGTAGAAAAAGCTATAACAGAAAACCTATCGAACAAAGAGATAAAAATGCTGATTAAGAATTGGAAAGCAGACAATTATAGGGTTTAGCAAAAATTCAGTATTACCTTAAATTTGGCATAACAAAAAAGCCTTCAACTTTCGTTGAAGGCTTTCTATCGCTCTGCTCCACCTCTTGGGCTTACATCGACTACGCTCGGCACAGGCTTCTCGCCCAGAAACTTTTAAACAAAAAAAAGCCCTATCGTTTGCGATAAGGCTTTCTCTTCATAATGCTCCCCCTCTTGGGCTCGAACCAAGGACCCTCTGATTAACAGTCAGATGCTCTAACCAGCTGAGCTAAGGAGGAGTGTACTTTTATCGCCTTAGCGGGTGCAAATATAATTGTT
>JANQTG010000051.1:0-3426 GCA_030731855.1 Cellulophaga sp.
AGTAAGTAAAAAAAGAGTCCGTTTGGTAATTCAAGGTTTGGGAATGGTCATTAATATGAAATTAAAAGAAATTTTATAAACCGCATTTTTCAAACTTATAAATATCTTTTTTTATACTAGCAACACTATTTATAAAGTCCTCAAAAACATCCTTTTATGCTTTTATCCTTTTCAGCAGAGCAGTGAAAAAGCTTTCCCCAATAACAATCAGCTATATATTTCTTTATGTGCACGCAGTTAAAACTCTTCATCGATTAAATTGGTTGCTTGTCGAACTTCCATTTTTTGATCTTTTCATTCTAAAAGTTCATTGTTAAGAAAATCATAATTAAAACTGTTTAAAATCATTATTTGATGATTGCAATGATACCGAATTTGATAATTGATAAAAATGAATAAGCTAAGACCATTCTCTTAGGTCTGCTTGTTATCGCATGTTATCTTTACCGCTCGAAATTTGTTGTTAAGAGTATTTTGCTCGAAATAAACAGCGCATATTCGTACAAAAGATGGCTTTGTAAATTCCTAAAAATGGGACTTACATTGCGGAGCACGTAGAAGCCACTTTATAAATTCCCATTTTCTCCCCCCTAAAACATCCACTGGTACATCAGTTATCAATCCAATAGCGGACAATAATTTGTCGGTTTTAGGATACATTTTAAAGTTAAATAATATCAATATAAATCAATATCCAATGAAAGTAGCATTAATTACTGGAGTTACTGGCCAAGATGGTGCCTATTTAAGTGAGTTTTTATTAAAGAAAGGATACCAAGTACACGGAGTAAAAAGGAGAGCCTCTTTATTTAATACAGACCGTATCGACCACTTGTACCAAGATCCACATATTGAAAACAGAAATTTTATTTTGCATTACGGGGATATGACGGATAGTACCAATCTTATCCGTTTAATCCAAGAAATACAACCAGATGAAATCTATAACCTTGCGGCTATGAGTCACGTGGCAGTTTCTTTTGAAGTTCCAGAATACACAGGTAATGCTGATGGTTTAGGAACGCTAAGAATTTTAGATGCCGTACGTTTATTAGGTTTAGGAAAGAAAACACGTATTTACCAAGCCTCTACCTCAGAGCTTTACGGGAAAGTACAAGAAGTGCCACAATCAGAGACAACCCCTTTTTACCCACGTAGCCCTTATGCCGTAGCTAAAATGTATGCTTTCTGGATTACAGTAAACTATAGAGAGGCTTATGGCATGTTTGCCTGTAATGGTATTTTATTCAATCATGAATCTCCTATTCGAGGAGAAACTTTCGTTACTCGTAAAATTACAAGGGCGGCAGCGCGTATTGGTTTAGGATTACAAGATAAATTATACCTGGGAAATTTAGATGCTAAAAGAGATTGGGGTCACGCCAAAGACTATGTTCGGATGATGTGGATGATTTTACAAGCCGATGAAGCCGAAGATTGGGTAATTGCCACTGGAACAACAACCCCTGTAAGAGAATTTGTAAGAATGGCTTTTGCCGAACTAGGGGTAGAATTAGAATTCAAAGGCGAAGGTATTGATGAAAAAGGCTATGTGAAAGCATGCAACAACCCCGATATACGACTAGAAATTGGCAAAGAAGTGCTAAGCGTAGATCCTAAATATTTTAGACCTACCGAGGTTGATCTTTTAATTGGAGACGCAACAAAAGCCAATACCAAGTTGGGTTGGATCCCTGAGTACGATTTACAAGACCTTGTGAAAGATATGATGAAGAGTGATCTTAAATTAATGCAAAAAGATCAGTACTTAAAAGATGGTGGTTACGGTACGTATAACTATTTTGAATAAGGAGAAAGAATTGTAAGCGTACGCTCCATTTTTTGGCGAGGTAGCTGCTTAAAATTTGTTGATTTTAAATGTAAATGTATGGATAAAAGTGGTAAAATTTATGTGGCCGGACACAGAGGTTTAGTGGGAAGTGCAATTGTAAAAAACTTGCAAGCCAAAGGGTACCTAAATATCATCACGGCTACCCATAAGGAATTAGATTTAACAGACGCTCTTTCTGTTGCCGATTTTTTTGAAGCTATGAAGCCAGATTATGTAATTCTGGCAGCAGCTAAAGTGGGTGGAATTGTGGCCAATAACACCTACCGGGCCGATTTTATCTACGAAAACTTAATGATTCAAAATAATGTTATTCACCAGAGTTACGTGAACAAGGTGAAAAAATTATTGTTTTTAGGCAGCACGTGTATTTATCCTAAAAAATGTGCACAGCCTATGAAAGAAACCTCCTTGCTGACGGATGTTTTAGAATATACCAACGAACCTTATGCCATAGCCAAAATAGCAGGGATTAAAATGTGCGAAAGTTATAACCTGCAATATGGTACTAACTTTATCTCGGTTATGCCTACTAATTTATATGGCCCTAATGATAATTTCGATTTAGAAAAATCACACGTATTACCGGCATTAATTCGTAAAATGCATTTAGGTAAAGCCTTAGAAAATAACGATTGGGCAACCATAAGAAAAGACCTAAGTCTCTTGCCTATTGAAGGAATTGATGGCAACGCAATGGATGAAGATATTTATTCTATTTTAGATAAATATGGCATCCAGAAAAAAGGGGGTAAAGTGTATTTAGAAATTTGGGGCTCAGGCAAGCCAATGCGCGAATTTCTTTGGAGCGAAGATATGGCCGATGCCTGCGTATTTATTATGGAAAATCGCGATTTTAAAGATTGTTACCATAGCAAAACAACGGTAGAAGTACGCAATACGCATATTAATATAGGTACAGGTTTTGATATTTCAATTAAAGGCTTAGCAAAACTAATTCAAGAAACCGTTGGGTTTCAAGGAAAATTATATTTCAATACAAACAAACCAGACGGTACTATGAAAAAATTAACCGACCCGTCTAAATTACATGCCCTTGGTTGGAAACACAAAGTAGCCTTATCCCAAGGAGTGCAAAAAATGTATGCTTGGTATTGTCAATGATTATGGAAAACTTGATACCAGTAAGGTATCTTTCAAAAAAACAGCAAATATTAAAACAACAATTAAAATAGAAAAGTTCCCCACACCATTTTAAAGTCGTTGTTCAAAAAAAATTCACCAAACTGAAAATCTTTTGATTCAATAATATATTAACTATTTCAACCAAAATATATTAAAAAGATTACCATGAAAAAATCGTATTTCGTAATTCCGTTGTCTTTTGTATTTCATATTATTTCCATTAACCTAGTGTTATACTTTTTGGTTCCAGAAACCTATTTAAATAGTTTTGGGGTCATGTATTACAATATAGCGTGGATGATTGTTACGCATACGATTCGATTTTACCCTACCGCCAGAACAGAAGAATTTTTTACCAACTTAAGAAATTTTATATTTCTTTTTGTGTTATATGGCTTATTCTATTTAGCTTCTTTTACCCTACTGGGTCC
>JANQTG010000051.1:3436-6263 GCA_030731855.1 Cellulophaga sp.
TAATTATACACTTGTTCATTTAATATTAGTTTTTCTGCTGATTTGTTTCATACTCACAGCATTTAGAATTTTTTTTTACTGGGCTCGTGGTTTATACCGAAGAAAAGGCTATGGAACAGGTATCCGTACTGTAGTGATTGGGCGCGATAAGAATTTAAAAAAGCTTAGATATGTATTTGATAATTTAGAATTTGGCTATAAATACATGGGGTATTTTGATAATACCGAATCAAAAAGCCCTACCTATCTTGGGCCAATAGAAAACTCCTATAATTATATTTTTGAAAATAATGTTGATGAGGTGTACTGTATGGCATCGAAACTCAATAAGGATGAAATTAAAGCTCTCATGAAAATTGCTGATAATAGTCTAAAAAAAATCAAAGTTATACCAGATAACAAAGAATTATTTTCTAGAGCAATGTCCATTGAATTATATGACACAGTACCAGTTTTAAATTTAAGAGCCTCTCCTTTAGAATTAGAATATGCTAATTTGGTCAAGAGAATTTTTGATATATTTTTTTCATTGGCTGTAATTCTATTACTACTCTCTTGGCTCATACCTATCGTTTATATTCTGATGAAAATAGATTCTAAAGGGCCCTTATTTTTTAAACAAAAGCGTCATGGTGTTAACTTAAAGACTTTTTGGTGTTATAAATTTAGATCTATGACAAAAAGTAAAGATAGTGATACTTTAATGGCCACAAAAAATGATATGCGGATAACAAGACTGGGTCGTATTTTGAGAAAAACGAGTATAGATGAGTTGCCTCAATTTTTTAATGTTTTAAAAGGTGATATGAGTGTGGTGGGTCCAAGGCCGCATATGCAATTACATACCGAAGAATTCGAAAAGTCTGTAGATAAATACTTGGTGCGACACTTTTTAAAACCGGGCATTACAGGCTTGGCACAAATAAAAGGATATCGTGGAGAAATCGTTCAAAAAGCTGATATCGTAAATCGAGTTCGGTATGATATTTTTTATATGGAAAAATGGTCAATTCAACTAGATTTATCGATCATTTATTACACTGTTGTAAATGCCATCAGAGGGCAAGATAAAGCGTATTAAGTATATTTTCCACAAGTAGTTTTAAACTGGTTTAATTAACTTAAAAAGATCCCCCAATTTTTTTAAAATTGTGATGAATTTAAATTAAGTATAATGTTATTTAATTCTTTTGAGTATCTTTTTTTTCTGCCAGCGGTTTATATCTTATACTGGTTTGTTTTTAATAAAAAAATTAATGTTCAAAATAGTCTTTTAATACTAGCGAGTTATTTTTTTTATGGCCTGTGGGATGTTCGTTTTCTCTTATTAATTTTATTAAGTACGCTAGTAGATTTTTATGTAGGACAAAAGATTTTTAGCCAATCTGAAAATCAAAAAAGTAGAAAATTATGGCTCTGGGTTAGTTTATTTTTTAATTTAGGCTTATTAGGAGTATTTAAATATTATAATTTTTTTATCGACTCTTTTTCAGACATGCTGACGATGTTTGGTTTTCAAGCAAACGATCAATGGACGCTGACTATAATTTTACCGGTTGGTATTTCCTTTTATACCTTTCAAACCTTATCCTATTCCCTCGATATATATTATAAAAAGTTAAAACCAACTCAAGACTTTATAGCTTTTACGGCATTTGTTAGTTTTTTTCCGCAACTCGTGGCAGGGCCCATAGAAAGAGCTTCTAATTTGCTCAACCAAATAACTTCCAAAAGGGTATTTAATCTTAATCAAGCTAAAGACGGTTTTAAGTTAATTTTATGGGGTCTTTTTAAAAAAATTGTCATTGCAGATTCTATTGCGCCCATTGTAGATGATATTTTTAGTAATTATGGCGATTATTCTGCGTCAACATTAATTTTAGGGGTGGTGCTTTTTAGTTTTCAAGTATATGGAGATTTCAGTGGTTACAGCGATATTGCTATAGGTTCTGCTAAACTTTTTGGTTTTGAACTTATGAGTAATTTTAAATTTCCTAATTTCTCAAGAAACGTAGCAGAGTATTGGCAACGTTGGCATATTTCATTATCTACTTGGTTTCGGCACTATATGTATATACCCTTGGGTGGTTCAAAAGTGTCTAAACTATTATCAGTCAGAAATATTATTATTATCTTTTTAGTAAGTGGTTTTTGGCATGGTGCGAATTGGACCTTTATTTTTTGGGGTGCTTTGCATGCCGTCTTTTACATCCCTGTTTTCTTAATGGGTAGAAACAGACTGTATGCCAATAACGTGGTAGCAGAAAATAGTTGGCTACCGAATTTAAAAGAAATAGCTCAAATTCTTTTAACCTTTACGCTCGTTAGTTTTTCAAGAATTTTTTTTAGATCTAAAGATATAAGTACTGCTTTTGGATATATTGAAAAAATACTAGCTAATTTTAGTTTTGAAAACTACCTGCACCCAGAGGGCTATAGAATGGTAGACTATTATATTTTATTGGCTGTTTTTGTAGTGTATGAATTTATTATCCGTAGGAATGAACGGAATCCGTTTCCCTTTAAAATTAGAGGGGTTCGTATTTTAGCCTATAGTTTAGTCATATTCGCTATGTTTTTGTTTTATGACGATAGCTCACGAGCATTTATTTATTTTCAATTTTAAGCTATGAAAATTTTACTAGGAAAAATAGCGTTCTACGGTATCATAATTTTTATTTTGTTGGAAGTGTATGTTAGAGTTTTTCAGATACATTCAGATACCCCTTTGCGTTATATTGATACATACGGTGTTGAAAAAAGAATACCAAACCAATTAGGCACATATGTAACGGGAAATAGAAGACAACATGCTATGGATTATAGC
>JANQTG010000052.1:0-13650 GCA_030731855.1 Cellulophaga sp.
ATAAAGTAAAAATGCCATTTACAGTTTCGTAAATGGCATTTTTTAGTATAGAAATTCTTTATGGTTCTAAGCTCTAATTATAAGTTATTGTAAATTTTATAGGGGTTTCTTTTTATTAAACAGACTATCCATAATAATTTTGATACCATAAAATCCATAAACTATGGCAGCTATCGCTACTATTATCCCAAAAATAAGTACATAGATGAATAAGGGATGTTCTTCATTTTTAAATGCTTGATATAATACAAATGGAGCCAGAAACATTAATAGCACAGTATATCCTAAGTGCTTGATTCCTTTCAATAATAAGTCTTTATCGGTATTCATACTTTAACATTTTAAAATTTATTCAATGGTAATGGTTTTTGTAAAAGTTTCGCAAACAGCAAAATATCCTAAAGGGAAGTTTGTATTTGGAGTTATACTTTCAAGTGTTTCTATACTATTAAAATTAGTATTTGTAATATTTATAATGTTACCAAGAACAGTACCGGCAGGTGTTTGAAATGGCCCTTGAGTTTGACCACTTTGAGCAATAATTTGATTTAAGTAATCAAAAAATTCGACACTAATTCCTGAAATTTTTATATCAATATTTTTACCAACTTCTAAGCGATCTTCATAAAAATACGAGAACACAAACTGTTGATTCTTAAAAAATTCATCTTCAACGGTAATAAATTCATTAAAATCAAAATCAAATAAATAGTAATCATCTCTGTTTTGGAGATCTGTAAAGGAAATTTCTAATTCTGTTTGATCTTGCCCAAATACCGATGCTATACTTTGTTCTATATTATCGATGTCAGGCGCAGGTATATAGCTGGTTATGGACACATAAGTTTCATTATTATATAAAATATTAAGAACTAATCTACCTTCTATAAAAAAATCTTTTGGTATTGAAGCTTCGTACATACCAAGCTCATCGGTAGAAGCAGTTAATACATAACTATTATTGGATGGAAGATCAATATTTAAAATTGTTATCTCAGAGAGTATTGCGGGTTGAATATTATCAAAAAAAGATGCACTTTCAGTGGCTTTTATTTTTACGTCTATCAAATCTAAGCTTGAATCGACACGAATTAAAGCGTCAATTACCAGTCTTGGGTTTTCTGAAGGTACTTCTACATCAATGACGTCGACACAGCTTAGGTTAAAAAGTATTAGTATTACAATAGATATATATTTCTTTGGCATTATTTTTAAAGTTTAAAATTATAAGTTACTGAGGGAACAAGACCAAATATGGCAGTTCGTGTAGCTTCATTTGCATTAGTTTCACTATTCCTAGCAAAATTAATAGATGCTGCGTTACGTCTGTTATAAAGGTTATAAATGCTAAATATCCATTCTCCTTTTATTTTTTTATCTATATTTTTTTTCGGAGTTAATGTTGCAGAAATATCAAGTCGGTTGTAGCTTGGTAATCTTTCACTATTACGTTTGCCAAAATAGGGGACAGTAAGTCCTTGAAACTCGAACTGGCCAATAGGAAAATTAGTAGGTTGGCCAGTTTGTAATATAAAATTGGCGTTAAAACTCCATTTTTCATTTAGATCATAACTTCCAAATAAAGAGATATCGTGAGTTTTATCAAATGGGGTATCATACCATTCTCCATTATTAATCCCTGTTTCCCTACTGCTAATACCGTTTGTAGGTGTTGATAATCTACCTGGCGTTCTTTGTTCAGATTTTGATAAAGTATAAGCAAACCATCCTTGAAATTTTCCTTGATTTTTACGAAATAAAAATTCTAAACCATATGCCCTAGCTTCACCATTTAAAATAACTTGTTCAATAGCGTCATTTGCTATTAAGTTAGCGCCATCTATGTAATCGATTCGGTTTTGAACATCTTTATAAAAGACTTCTGTCTCTATTGAAAATTCATTATTTTTTATATTTTTAAAATATCCTAAAGCATATTGGTCTAACAACTGAGGTTTAATAAAAGGTCCACTTGGTGTCCAAACATCTAAAGGGGTTGGAGAATTGGTATTTGATAGTAGGTGTAAATATTGAGATAATCTTGTATAACTTGCTTTAAAAGAACTATTATCGTTAAGAACATACGAAGTTGCAATTCTCGGTTCAAAGTTTACATATTTAGCGATAGTCTCTGATCGATCATTACGTGTAGAATTTATTGGTGTAGCTTTTTGATAAATACCTAATAAGGGATTAAAATCTACAGGATTGTTATTCGCATATTCAAAAATTTGATCTTGTCCAAGTCTATTAAAAGCGCTCAACCTAAGACCATACTGAATGCTTAGTTTTGTCGTTATATCTTGTTCTACATCAATATAAGCAGCAAACTCGTTGGCATATTTTTTAGTCAGATTATTTGCAACGATTCCTGATGATGCCCTACTAGGACTAATTTCACCGGGGTTGAAGTTGTAATAAATATTATTTATCCCATAATTTATTTGAAGGTTATTATTTACGTAATGTTTTAGGTCGTATTTAAAGTTGAAATTTTGAATACCAGAGTTCCAATTAAAACCTATAAAATCTAATTTAAGTCCGTAGTAATAATCAGAGTAGATCAAAGATAAATTTGAAAATAACTTATCAGAAAAAAGATGATTCCACCTAAAATTTCCAACGGAATTTCCATAAGTATTTACAAAACTATCGCTTAAACTAAAGACATCACGACCAAAGTAGCCAGAAAAGAAAATATTATTATTATCGTTTATTTTAAAATTCAATTTAGCATTCAAATCATAGAAATAAGCTTTGTTGTCAATATCAAACAGGGGTAAAAATAAATGTGCATACGATGATCTTCCTCCAATTAAAAATGCCGATTTTTCTTTTTTGATGGGCCCTTCAAGTAATAATCTACTGGCAACTATTCCTATTCCTCCATTTGCCTTAAATTCATTACTGTTGCCTTCTTTCTGAAAAATTTCTAGTACAGAAGAGACTCTACCTCCATATCTGGCTGGGATTCCTCCTTTATATAACTTTATATCTTTTATGGCATCTGGATTAAAAACAGAGAAAAATCCGAATAAATGTGATGAATTAAAAATAATTGCTTCATCTAATAAAATTAGGTTTTGATCTGCGGAACCACCTCTTACATTAAAACCTGATGCTCCTTCACCTGCATTGCTCACGCCAGGTAGCAGTAAAATTGCTTTTAATACATCTGCTTCTCCTAGAACTACTGGTATTTTTTTTATAGTGCTCACTGATAAGTTATTTACACTCATTTGTGGATCACGAATATTTGTTTTTTCTACATCTTCAACGACAACAACTTCATCTAGTTGTTGCGCATTTTCTTCTAATTTAAAATTTAATTTAAGGTTATCATTTAAATTAACTATTTTTTTAATTTCGGTAAAACCTAGATAACTTATTATAATTTTATATTGCCCTTTGGGTACTGTTAATGAGTAGAAGCCATATTCGTTGGTAGTAGCACCAGTACCTAATTCTGGAATTGCGATAGTTACACCAATTAGTGTTTCGTTACTATTTTTTTCACTAATAGACCCACTTATGGTATATTTTTCTTGAGCATTTGATAGTAAGGAAATACTAATAATATAAAGTACTATAATTTTTTTGATCAAATTCATTAGAGCAATTTTTTTACAAAAATACTGGGTTTTTTAAGAGTTTAACATGTCGTTAAATAATAAAGCCTTTTCAATTTAAATAGAAAAGGCCTTTTTGTAGTACTTTATAATTTTATTATAATTTTTCAAGGATCATATTAAATGTATTACTTGGTCTCATAGCCTTTACCACTAGTTCATCATTAGCTTTGTAGTAGCCTTCTAGATCTATTTTTTTGCCTTGAGCATCATTTAATTCAGCAATGATTTTAGTTTCGTTTTCAGTTAAATCTTTGTAAATAGGAGTGAATAAAGCTTTTAAGTCAGCATTTTTATTTTGATGCGCGAGAGCTTCAGCCCAATATAAGGCTAAATAAAAATGACTTCCTCTATTGTCTAATTCACCAACTTTTCTCGATGGAGATTTATCATTATCTAAAAACTTTTCTGTTGCTGCATCTAGTGCATCAGCTAATACTATTGCTTTTTCATTCGAATACTTTTCTCCATAGTGTTCTAACGAAACTCCTAAAGCTAAAAATTCGCCTAGTGAATCCCAACGTAAATGACCTTCTTCTGTAAATTGTTCTACATGTTTTGGTGCTGAGCCTCCGGCTCCTGTTTCAAAAAGTCCACCGCCATTCATTAAAGGAACGATTGATAGCATTTTAGCACTAGTACCAACTTCTAATATTGGAAATAAATCAGTTAAATAATCGCGCAATACATTTCCTGAAACCGATATGGTATCTTCTCCTTTTACAATTCGTTCTAAGGTAACTTGCGTTGCTTCTTCTGGAGAAAGAATTCTGATATCTAAACCTTCAATAGTATGTTCTGGTAGGTATTGATTTACTTTTTTAATTAATTCTGCATCATGAGCTCTTTTTTTATCTAACCAGAAAATAGTGGGTAATTGGGTTGCTTTCGCTCTTGATACGGCAAGTTTTACCCAATCTTGTATAGGTGCATCTTTAACTTGGCACATTCTCCAAATATCTCCTTGAGCTACGTTATGAGAAATTAAAACTTCTTGCGTATTTGTATCTATAATGTTTACGACGCCTTCTCCAGTTATCTCAAAAGTTTTATCATGTGAACCGTACTCTTCTGCTTTTTGTGCCATTAATCCAACATTTGGTACTGTCCCCATAGTTGTTGGATCAAAAGCACCATGTTCTTTACAAAAATTAATGGTCGTTTCATATATCCCTGCATAACTACTATCAGGAATAACAGCTTTTGTATCTTTTGCCTTTCCGTTTTTATCCCACATTCTTCCGGAGTTACGGATCATGGCGGGCATAGAAGCATCAATAATTACATCACTAGGTACATGTAAATTAGTAATACCTCGGTCAGAATTTACCATGGCTAAATCAGGACCATTGGCAATAGTAGCTTCAATTTTATGTAATATTTCATTTTTTAATTTTTCAGGAAGTTCATTAATTTTATTTAATAAACTTTCTAAACCATTATTTGAGCTTACTCCAAGTCTGGCAAAAGTGTTTTTGTACTCTTCAAACACGTCAGCAAAATAGGCTTCAACAACATGACCGAATATGATTGGGTCAGAAACCTTCATCATAGTTGCTTTTAAATGAACAGAAAATAAGACATTTTTTTCTTTGGCATCTTTTATTTCTTGTTTTAAGAATGCTAATAATGCTTTTTTGCGAAGTACAGTAGCATCAATTATTTCTCCAGAAAGTAGTGAAATTTTTTCTTTTAAAAATGATTTGCTGTTATCTGCTGCAACAAATTCTATACTTACACTTGTTGGATGTTGTATTGTAATTGACTTTTCATTAGTCTTAAAATCGTCTTTGCCCATTGTTGATACATGGGTTTTAGAATCAGAAGACCAGGCGCCCATACTATGCGGATTTTTTTTGGCGTAGTTTTTTACAGCTCTTGGTGCTCTACGATCAGAATTACCTTCTCTTAGTACCGGGTTTACAGCACTACCTTTTATTTTGTCATAACGAGATTTTAAATCTTTTTCCGCATCATTCTTAGCGTCGTCAGGATAGTTTGGTAAGTTGTAGCCTTTAGATTGTAATTCTTTAATTGCTTCTTTTAACTGAGGTACAGAGGCACTAATATTTGGTAATTTAATGATATTTGCATCTGGATCTGTTGCTAATTTGCCTAATTCAGCTAAATCATCTGCGATACGTTGGTTTTCTTTTAAGAAATCTGGGAAGGTAGCTATAATTCTTCCTGCTAGCGAAATATCTTTGGTTTCAATTGTTATTCCTGAACTTTTTGTAAACGATTTAACTATTGGTAAAAATGACTGAGTAGCTAAAGCTGGTGCTTCATCAGTCTTTGTATAAATTATTTTTGGCATTATTTTTTTATTAGAATTAAGCGCCGTAAATATACAATTTTCTATGGTTTTTTTTGACTTAGATTATCGCAATATATGCCCTTTATTTTTAAGAAATAGATACGATATAAGTAAAAAGCCATATCGTTGTTTAAAACAATGATATGGCTTTTGTCGAAATAATTTATAAAGTTGTTGTCTTGTTTTTTTTTACAAAACGGCAACCATTGATTGCATTTATAAAAGATTTCTAACTTTTAAATGTAACTAAAATTTATTACTTTTCAAAATATAATAGAATTTTTGTTTTAAACTTAGTACAAAAAAACCCGCTATTGCGGGTTTTAAATATTTGATGATAAAAAAATTAAGAACGAATTTCTTTGATTCTTGCTTTTTTACCAGTAAGACCTCTAAAGTAGAAAATACGAGCTCTTCTAACTTTTCCTCTTTTGTTAACTTCAACTTTTTGTAAAGCAGGCATATTTATTGGGAAAATACGTTCTACACCAATAGTTCCTGACATTTTTCTGATGGTAAAAGTTTCTGATGAGCCAGAACCTCTTCTTTGAATTACAACACCTCTAAAAAACTGAGTACGTGTTTTTTCACCTTCCTTTATTTCGTAATAAACGGTAATTGTATCACCTGCTGAGAAATTTGGAAATTCTTTTTTAGTTACAAATTCGTCTTCAACAAATTTTAATAATGCTTCCATTGCTTTGATTTACTGTTTGTTATAAAGCAACATTCACGGATATCGTCAGAGGTTGATTTATTGGATTGCAAAAGTAATCAATTATTAAAAACTTGCAAGTTTAAAACTTAATTTTTTGCGTGTTTTTTATAGCTGAGTGCTAAAAGAAACAAGCCAATCCCAAATAATGAATAAAAAACACTGGAGATTAGCGACACAATAAATGTTAATTATAAAAAACTATCATGTTCGCCAAGATAATTACCATAAATAATTGGAGTTACAATTTGCGTTATGCCTTATAAAACGGCACCAACCACAATAAGTATTGTAGTTAAATTTGTATGCTTAATCACGAATATTATAGCGGCTACAATTACAAGTATCTGTATTAAACCAAAAATTATATTTCCTGCATAATTCAATATAGTCTCTTCAAGCATAACTATTTTAATAAATCTGGTCTTAACTTTTCAGTACGCTCTAGCGCTCTATCTTCGCGCCATTCTTCAATTTTAGGAAAGTTACCGCTCAATAAAATTTCAGGAACTTTCATGCCCTTATATTCTGCTGGTCTTGTGTATACTGGTGGGGCTAATAAATTATCTTGAAAAGTATCGGTTAGGGCAGAGGTTTCATTATTTAACACTCCCGGAATTAGTCTAATTATAGTATCGCATAAAACAGCTGCTCCCAATTCTCCGCCAGAAAGTACATAATCGCCAATTGATATTTCTCTACTAATATAGGCATCTCGAACACGTTGATCTACTCCTTTATAATGGCCACATAAAATAATAATATTATTTAAAAGCGACATACCGTTAGCAATTTTTTGATTTAATGTTTCACCATCAGGTGTCATATAAATAACTTCGTCGTAGGTTCTTTCTGATTTTAATTTAGAAATACATTTATCGATAGGTGCTATCATCATGACCATTCCAGCACCACCGCCAAATTGATAATCATCTATTTGATTATAGCTTAAATCAGTATAATCTCTTAGGTTGTGCATATGTACTTCAACGATACCTTTTTCTATTGATCGTTTTAATATACTGGCATCGAACGGACTTTTTAGTAATTCGGGAAGTACTGTGATAATATCAATTCGCATAAATACTTTTATTATTGAACAGCAAATTTAATTTTTAAAATGCATATTGATAAAAAATAAAAAGGCTACTTATTTAGCCTTTTTATTTTTGTTGATCTCGTCTTGGTATTGTCTACTTATTTTTTGTTCGCGTTCTAAAGCCCTTCTTCGATGATCTTCGTATTCGGTTTCTAGTTCTGATAATGAGGTTTTTGCTTCTTGTGTTAAAATATTACTACTTCTAAATTTATAAATGAAGAATAGTAATAATAGTAATAAACCAGCAATTAAAGTCCACAGAATAATGCTATACGTTGTTTTTGCGACTAGAATTCCAAAAACGGACATGCTATCTTTTTCCTCAGATATAGCTAATAAATTGGTAGAAGTTTCAGTCAATTTTAAGTTTAATGCAGCTAAAGTTTTTTCGTTTTCTACTATTTTAGCATTTAGTTCTGTTGTTTTTTTTTGAATTAAATTAAGCGTATCAAGTACATTTTCTCGCAACTTATCTAAACTTTCAACTTTTACAACTTCATATCGAACACCATTTGCCCTATAATTACCAGATTTTTTTGCCAAATACTCAAATTGACCAGAAATAGTACCTGTTTCTAGCGTAGCATCTTGTTCTTGGGTGTCGTCGTCTTCTTGACCAAAGTGTAAGTTGAAAGAAAGTAGCGTTAAGACTATCAAAAATAATCTAAAATTTTTCATTTTGTTAAGTTCTTAAATTAATAATGGATTTAGAGAATTGCTAAATTACTTTATTAATATCGAAATCTAAAACAATTTAATAATAAGTAAAACGTCTTACTTTAGAAATATATTTTGCAAGTCTAATTACTTGATGCGAATATCCATATTCATTATCGTACCAAATATATACTACAATATTTTTTCCATTTTCTGAGACTAAGGTTGCTTTACTGTCATAAATTGAAGGTGCTGTAACGCCAATGATGTCAGAAGATACTAATTCGTTACTAAGCGAGTATTTTATTTGCTCTACTAAATCCCCTTGTAAAGCATACTTTTTCATAATGGTATTTATACCTTCTACAGAAGTTTTTGCATTTACATCAAGACTTAAAATGGCTAAAGATCCATTCGGAATTGGCACTCGAATAGCATTTGATGTTAATTTACCTTTTAGACTAGGAAGCGCTTTAGTTACGGCCTCACCCGCACCAGTTTCTGTAATTACCATGTTTAAGGTTGCAGCCCGCCCACGGCGATATTTAGAATGCATATTATCTACCAAATTTTGGTCATTGGTGAAGGCATGAATCGTTTCTACATGTCCTTTTTTTATCCCTAAAGAATCTTCAATTACTTTTAAAATGGGTGTAATAGCATTTGTTGTGCATGAGGCTGCAGAAAATATTTTATGATCTTTCGGATTAAACTCATTTTGATTAACACCATGAACAATATTAGGGATACCCTTACCTGGTGCAGTTAATAAAACTTTTGCAGCTCCTTTTGCTTTTAAATGTCTTGAAAGTGCTTCTTTATCTCTAAAAGCGCCTGTGTTATCAATTACTAAGGCATTGAAAATGCCATATTTTGTATAATCGATGTCTTCTGGCTTGTCTGCGTTTATAACGTGAACGGTTGTTCCGTTAATAATTAAGGCATTATTGGCAACATCAATATCGACCGTACCATTAAACTGTCCGTGAATGGAATCTATGCGTAATAAACTCGCTCTTTTTTCTAAATTTTCTTGATTTATTTCGCCGCGAATAACAATAGCTCTAAGGCGCATTTGGTTACCTTTTCCAGTTCTAGACATTAATTCGCGAGCTACCAATCGGCCAATTCTTCCAAAACCATAAAGAACTACGTCTTTTGGGGTAATTCCTTCAGCAGCTTCAGCACCTTTTAATTTGTTGAACACAAAGGCTTTTACGTTGTCTTCATTATCATTATCGGCATGAAATTCATAGGTTAGTTTGCCAATATCTAATTTTGCGGGTGGAAGCACCATATCGTTAATGGTTCTTAATATTTCTACAGAATCAAAAATGGAGATTGGTTTTTGTACAAATTCACCAGCATATTGGTGTAGATTAATTATGTCACTTACGTTTTTATCGATAACCTGATTTTTGAATAACACAACTTCAATAGATTTATCGTACCATAAATCGCTTATAATCTTTATAAATTCCGTTGTTGCTTTTCTTCTGTCTGCTTGAAAAGCTAATTCTTTTTCGTAAGATTTAATTTTATCCATCGGTAATTTTCAGTAGTTATTTATAATTTTGCGACAAATGTAATAATTTCAAACGTTTTCGTAAACTGATTATAACAAAAAAAGAAGCTTCTGTTAGAAAGCTTCTTAGATTAATTTTTAATAACGTAAATATCTATTGAAGAATAATACGTTCTTTTTCTCCTTTATTATTTAGCATAGTAATGCTTGTATTTCTATATTTTGTTATTTTTCCAAAAAGCACTTTAGCATCTGTAATATCATTTATTTCTTGATCGCCAACGGCAAGTAAAACTTTACCATCTAAGCCATAACCTTGATATCTTTCGGATACACCAACGATTTTAACTCCTTTTTTAGTTTTAAACTCCTTACGGTCTTTGTCGTTTAAATTTTTAACTTCAAGATCCATAATAGGTAAAACAATGGTTTGTCTTTCTTTTAAAGTAACGGGAAGTATAAGTTCTTCCCCGTCTCTATCTATTAGTACTTGCAATTCGTCTCCAGGTCTTTTTGTAGAAAGGTATCCGGTTAAATCTGGGTACTTATGAATCCTAATATTATCTAATTTCTTAATTACATCTCCAATTTGTATTCCTGCATCATAAGCGCCAGAATCTTCATTTACATCATTTACGTAAACACCATCAATAGTATTAATTCCTTTTTCAATAGCGTAGGGGCTGTTTAAAGGCACATAAGAAATTCCTAAAATTCCTTTTTGAACGTTTCCGTATTCGATAATATCATCAACTATTTTTTTCGCAATATTACTCGGTACTGCGAACGAATACCCAACATATGAACCTGTTTGAGAAGATATCGCTGTATTAATACCGATTAAATCACCGTTGGTATTTACTAATGCACCACCACTGTTTCCTGGGTTTACAGCGGCATCAGTCTGAATGAAAGATTGGTTACTACCTCCTAAAGACCTTGCTTTTGCACTGACAATACCAGCCGTTACTGTTGAAGTAAGGTTAAACGGATTACCTACGGCTAAAACCCATTCGCCAATTTTTGTAGTATCAGAATCACCGAAAGCTAAATAAGGTAATTTTTGTTCTGCATCAATTTTAATTAAAGCAATATCTGAATTCGGATCGGTACCTATTAATTCGGCTTTGTACGTAACATTGTTATTGAGGGTAACTTGTAACTCTGTTGCACCATCAATTACATGGTTATTTGTTACTATATAGCCATTAGGATCTATGATTACACCAGAACCAGCCCCTTGTATCCGTGGAGTTTTGTCTGGTTCATAGCCGTACAAAAACTGCATTAGGCTTTGTGGACCGCTATTTATAGTAACGTTTTTAACGTGAACAACAGCATTTACGGTAGTTTCCGCTGCCGATGTAAAATCTACTTCATTAATCCCTGCTCCTTTAGCAGAAGTTGGAGTGTAACTAGCCAAAGTATAAGGCGAGCTCTGATTTTCAGTAAAAACGTAAGAATGTTGTTCGAAAAATAATTTGTAGGCTCCTAAAGTAATTGCACCTGCAAACACAGAAACCAATAATAAACTTGCAATTTTCTTCATAATAAATTTACTTTTTAACTTAACTAATACAAAATTAATAGTTTTGTAAGAATCAAATAGGTGTTTAACGTTGTTTTAACTGCCAAAATTCCCTTAATAAAATACTACCTTTGCAATCTAAATATCTTTATTAAATGAAACTTTTATTTTCTAAATTTCAGGGAACTGGTAACGATTTTGTGATGATTGATAATCGTATGTCTATATTTAGCAAAGATGATACCAAATTAATTTCTTTTTTATGCGACCGAAAGTTTGGAATTGGTGCTGATGGACTAATTTTGCTTGAAAATGATCCAGAATTAGACTTTAAAATGGTCTATTACAATTCTGATGGGAAAGAAAGCAGTATGTGCGGCAATGGTGGTAGGTGTTTAGTAGCCTTTGCAAAATATTTAAATATTATTCAAAATACTGCCACATTTAATGCGATTGACGGTTTTCATGCGGCCACAATTTCAGAGGAAAATGTAAGTTTGCAAATGAAAGATGTTTCTGATATTCATTTAAAGCCTAATGCCTTTTTTTTAGATACAGGTTCTCCACATCACGTTCAATTAATTGATAATTTAAAAGATTTAGACGTTAAAACAGAAGGCGCTAAAATAAGGTATGGTATTTACGGACAAAAAGGGAGTAATGTTAATTTTGTAACTCAAAATAGTGACGCTAATTTTAATGTGCGCACTTATGAAAGGGGAGTAGAAGATGAAACGCTTTCTTGTGGTACAGGAGTAACAGCCGTTGCAATTGCCATGCACAAAACTGGAAGAACTAAGGCTCAAAAAATACAAATTAAGACACTAGGCGGCGATCTTGAAATTAAATTTGATGTACTATCAGATAGCTACAAAAATGTTTTTTTAACGGGCCCGGCTAGCTTAGTTTTTAATGGTGAGATAGATGTATAGTCTTAAAACCGAACATATATACCTAAGAGCCTTGGAGCCTACAGACTTAGATTTTTTATTTAAGTTAGAAAATGATACAGATATTTGGGAAATTAGTGGCACTACAACACCTTATTCAAAACAAATTCTGAAATTGTATTTAGAAAATGCCCATCGTGATATATATGATGTAAAACAACTTAGGTTGTGTATTTGCGCAACCAAAGACGATCGGATAGTAGGTCTGGTTGATTTATACGATTTTGATCCTAAAAACAAAAGGGCGGGTATCGGTATTGTAATCTTAGAAAATGAGAATCGAAATTTAGGATATGGAGCTCAAACTCTTGAACTATTATGTGGTTATTCTCGCGTAACGCTAGAAATGCATCAATTATATTGTAGTATTTTAGAAGATAACTTACCTAGTATTCGCTTGTTTGAAAAACTTGGATTTTTAAAAGTCGGTGTTAAAAAAGACTGGATTTCAGCAAACGGGATGTTTAAAAATGAAATTTTGTATCAAAAAATATTTTAATTTATGTATATAAAAAAAATACTGCTTGCTATTGTTGTCATAGGTTTATTTGTTGGTGGCTTTTATGTTTATAAGGTGTATAATGCGTTTTTTATTCCCAACACAGGCTTTAATAATGATGAAGCTTTTATTTACGTTCCCTCAGATGCTAATTTCGAAACCGTTAAAGCGGTACTCGAACCATTGTTAAAAGATGTGAACGCGTTTGAAGCCGCAGCACAACGAAAAGGCTATACTTCGAATTTAAAAGCTGGCAAATTTGCCTTAAAAAAGGGAATGAATAATAATGAGCTTATTAATACGCTCAGAAGTAAAAATATACCTGTTAAAGTAGCTTTTAATAATCAAGAAACCCTTGAAGACTTAGCAGGCAGAGTAGCCTCACAAATAGAAGCAGATAGTGTTTCATTAGTTTTAGCATTCAACGATGGCGATTTTCTAAAAGAAAATGGTTTCGATAACCGAACAAAATTAGCCATGTATGTTCCTAATAGTTATGAGTTTTTTTGGAATACATCTGCAGAACAGTTTCGAGACAAAATGTTGAAAGAATACCAAAGGTTTTGGAATGATACTCGTATAGCTAAAGCAAAAGCACTAAAATTAACACCTGTAGAAGTAACTACGTTAGCTTCTATAGTGCACAAAGAAACCGCAAAGGTAGACGAGCGTCCAAGAGTTGCTGGTGTTTATTTAAACCGACTTAATATTAATATGTTATTGCAAGCAGA
>JANQTG010000052.1:13750-57201 GCA_030731855.1 Cellulophaga sp.
AACCAAAATAAAGAGCAATACGTCCGATGGATAAATAATCAAAAGATTAATAGATAAGCTCTTTGGCTTATATATCTTTCATTTTATCTAATTTTTAACCTTTTTGGCATTTTCACAACATTTTCTACTAAAAAACAGCCTTATATTTGCGGCGTTAATTTAAGCAGACCTAATTTTAGGTTTTCAGTCTTAAGAAATCAAATGTATGAGAAAGTGGATAAACGTAAGTTGTCCTCTTATCATGATATTTCTTTTAGCAAGTTTTGGCTTTAAAAATTCGGTTAAAAACCAAGAAGTTCCAAAATCGCTAAGAGTAAATGAACCTACGTTTTTTTCGTTTCCCAAAGACGAAAATTTTGCTGAACTCCCGGTTGTATTGCCGCCATTTATTGGTAATACATACATTGGTTTTAAAGAAGCTGTTGCTTTTAAAGAATCACAGGGTAAATACGGTGTAGTTAATTCCTTAGGATATTTAGGTAAATATCAGTTTGGAGTTGGTACTTTAGAATTAGTTGGTATTTACAACCCTAACTATTTTTTATTAAATCCAGAGTTACAAGAAAAAGCTTTCAAAATGAATATTGCTCGTAACAAATGGATTTTAAGAAAGGATATTAAAAAATATTCGGGTTTAAAAATCGGTAATTCTCACATTACAGAATCAGGAATTATAGCTGCGGCACATTTAGCAGGTCCTGGAAATGTAAAAAAGTATTTGCGATCTTTAGGGGCGCACGATGTTGGTGACGAATACGGATCAAGTGTTAGTTACTACATTAAAAGATTTTCGGGGTATGATATCTCTATGATTCTACCCAAGCGTAATGCTAGAATTCAGTAAGAATTATTATAAAGTTAAAGCCTTTTCTATTTCAAGAAAAGGCTTTTTTTATGCCTGAATAATAAAAATGGTGGGTCTTTTATGAAGATCTAAAGTTTGTTTTGCCCATTCTTTAACTGTTTTAGTGACAATTAATTCTGTGGCTAAGGTAATATCGCAGGCCACACAAATTTTTGTCGCAGGGTTTAATGTTTTACAAAGTTCAGCAAATAGTTTATCGTTTCTGTAAGGTGTTTCAATAAAAAGTTGCGATTGTTCAGCATCTTTAGATAATTTTTCAAGACGTTTTATAGCACCTCTTCTTTCGCCTGTTTCAATGGGTAAATAGCCATTAAAAGCAAAATTCTGACCATTTAAGCCACTCGCCATAAGCGCCAATAAAATAGAAGAAGGCCCTACTAGAGGAACTACTTTTATATTTTTTTCATGAGCTATACGAACTACATCAGCACCAGGATCTGCAATTCCTGGGCAACCAGCTTCGGATATAATACCCACATCTTTGCCTTCTAAACAAGGTTGTAAAAAAGTGGGAATCATTTCAGGTTCGGTGAATTTATTTAGGGCTTCAAGATGTAAGTCTGATTGTGATTTTTTAGAACTGATTTTTTTAATAAACCTACGTGCAGTTTTTTCGTTCTCAACAATAAAAAAATCAATATTCTCGATAGCTCTTTTTATAGAAATAGGTAATACTTCTAGTGGTTCATTATCGCCTAAAGTGGTAGGTATTAAGTAAAGTTTTCCTAGCGTATTATTTTCCATCTTCAAGTAGTGGTTAATTTAGCAGCAATTACCTTGCAAGCAGTGTCGATTAATTCAAAAACATGCTCAAAACCATTATCATCATAATAAGGATCAGGTACTTGCATTTTGTCTGATGATGTTTCTGATAGTAATAATTTAACCTTGTCTTTTTGCGATTGGTTTCTTGCTTGTTTGATAATGTCTGAATAATTATTAGTATCCATCACATAAATAATATCGAAATTATCGAAATCTTCTTCAATAAACTTTCTACAGGTTTGCTGAGAGATATCGATACCATGCTTTTTTGCTACAGCGATGGATCTATAATCGGGTTGTGCACCTACGTGATAGCCGCCTGTACCTGCGGAATCAACATAAAAATCTTTATCGCTAAGTTTACTTTGTAAAATACCTTCTGCTAACGGAGACCTACAGATATTTCCGAGGCAGACCATTAAAATTCTTTTTTTCATCATTATAAAATTAGATAAAAATGCCGATGTAGAAATATGTATATCGGGTGGTATTTATATTATTTAACGTACAGCCCGCTTTAGGCTATTAGTAAGGAATACTTAAGAGAATTTTTTGGTAAGATCGTCTATATATTTACGAAACTGCTTGTCGGTTTCAGCTAAATTATCAACAGTTTTACAAGCGTGTAAAACGGTTGCATGATCTCTTTTCCCTATTTGCGAACCAATACTCGCTAAAGAGGCTTTGGTGAATTTCTTAGCAAAAAACATCGCTAACTGTCTCGCTTGTACAATATGGCGTTTTCTTGTTTTAGACTGCAAAGTAGAGACATCCATTTCAAAATAATCAGAAACTACTTTTTGAATATAATCTATAGAAACTTCACGTTTGGTATTTTTTACAAATTTTTCTACGACTTGTTGCGCTAGATCTAAGGTAACTTCTTTTTTATTGAAAGATGATTGAGCAATTAATGATATAATTGCACCTTCTAATTCTCTAATATTTGTTTTTATATGTTTAGCGACATACTCAACAATATCATCAGGCATTTCAACACCATCACGATATAATTTATTTTTTACAATCGATATTCTTGTTTCGTAATCCGGATTTTGTAGTTCAGCCGATAATCCCCATTTAAATCGAGATAATAAACGTTGTTCGATATCTTGCATATCAACAGGCGCTTTATCCGAAGTTAAAATAACCTGTTTACCATTTTGGTGCAAATGGTTGAAAATATGAAAGAAAACATCTTGTGTTCCAGATTTTCCTGAAAGAAACTGAACATCATCAATAATTAAAACATCAATTAGTTGATAAAAATGGATAAAATCGTTTCTAGTATTTTTCTTAACAGACTCAATATACTGTTGCGTAAATTTTTCAGCAGAAATATAAAGCACCGTACGTTCTGGGTATTTGTCTTTTATTTCAACACCTATAGCGTGAGCTAAATGTGTTTTTCCTAAACCAACACCACCAAAAATTAATAATGGATTAAAGGATGTTCCACCAGGTTTGTTGGCGACAGCCATTCCTGCGGATCTTGCTAATCTATTAGAATCTCCTTCTAAAAAATTCTCAAAATTATAATTCGGATTTAACTGTGATTCTATTTTGATGTTTCTAATTCCTGGAATTACGAAAGGATTTTTTAACTCTGGATTTTTAGATTTTATAGCAACATCTAATTCTTGTGGCGGTACAGTACTTCTGTTAGAACTTGGTATTTTTTCGGTAAAAGGTTCTCTGTTGCCGTACGTGTTTTCCATCTTTATAATATACACCAATTTTGCACTTTCTCCAAGTTCTTTCGTTAAAGATACTTTTAAAAGTTTTACGTAATGTTCTTCAAGCCATTCGTAGAAAAATTTACTAGGTACTTGAATACTTAAAGCATTGTCGGTTAATTTAACGGGCTTGATAGGTTCAAACCAAGTTTTGAATGCCTGCGGTTGGATATTATCTTTAATAAAAGCCAAACAATTATTCCATACGGATGTTGCAGTAACACTCATTTTTAAATTAAACTTTTTATATTGGTTATTAAAACGGTTCTCTTTTCTTATGTTTGATAAAGTAACCAGGGGAATTACTTTAGGTGGCAAATATGTGAACAAAAAAACTAAAAAAAAAATGAATTACTATTGAATTTTTGGTTTTTTTTTACCATGTCAAGGGAGTAAAATTTCTTAGCCTTTAAATATATAATTTTTACTTTTAATAATATGGATATTAACAAAGTTTCTTTTAGAATTCGTTACGGTGAAACAGATCAAATGGGCGTTGTGTATCATGGCAACTATGCGCAATACCTTGAGATTGGAAGAATTGAGTGGCTTAGGGGTCTTGGTATTTCTTACAAAATACTAGAGGAAAGCGGTATTATACTGCCAGTAATTTCTTTGGCCATTAATTTTAGGAAATCTGCGCTCTATGATGATTTAATTACGGTAGAAACTAACTTAAAAAAAATACCTTTAGTAAAGATTGAATTTGACTACAACATATATAATGAAAGTAAGGAGCTTTTAGCGACTGCAAATACCGTTCTAGCATTCATGGATTCCAAAAAAAATAAACCAATAAAATGTCCAGATGATATTTTAAAAAAAATCACTTCTCGTAAAATTGATTTAGGTTTATAAATCAGTTTCAGATATCTCAACGCCATAAAAAGCTTCAAAAATAGTTTGAATCTTTTCGGCATCATTTTCTCTAACTGCAATAGTAATTTTACAATTCAATGCCATTTCTTGGGTTATAATATCAAGATTCTCTTGTTTTATGATGCGCATTACTTTATCCATATCAGCATATTCGAAGGCTAATAGAAAATGAATCTGAATTGTTTTTTCTATTATTTCAGCATTTTCTAAAGCTAGTTGAGCGCCTGTTTTGTAAGCACTTATTAAGCCGCCAACACCTAATTTAGTACCTCCAAAAATTCTAACAACAGCAACTAATACATTGGTAACTTCAAAAGATTGTATTTGTCCGTAAATGGGCATTCCAGCAGAATTGTTAGGTTCTCCGTCGTCGTTTGCTCTGTAAGCAATGGTTTTAGTGCCTAATTGCCAAGCGTAACATACATGATTTGCGGTGTTGTGTTTCTTTTTAAGATTTTCGATAATTGGCTTAACTTCATCTTCGGTATGAATGGGAAAAGCATAGCCAAAAAACTTACTCTTTTTCTCTTTAAAAAGAATTTCTTCTGATGGTTTTTTTAAGGTTTTGTAGGTATCCGATGTTTCATCCATTAAAACAAAGCTATTAAAACAATACTGATTACAGCTAAACCAATACCCATCCAGTTTTTAAAACTTAGTTTTTCTTTGAATAAAGCAATACCTAAAAGGGTTGAAAACATTACTATGGCAACATTGTTGATCGTAAAAACGGAGGCACTATTTAAGGTTTCGCTTTGTAAGGCTTTTAGCAGATAGTAAATAGAGAAATAATTGGGAATGCCTAAAACAAGTCCGCCTAAAATATCTTTCCAACTAATATTTATACTCTTTTTTTTACTTTTAAAAACAATAGAAAGTACCCCTATACTTGCGGCAGAAGCGAAAACAACAGCAGAAAACAAGGAATATTCGGTTTCTTCTACATGAATTTCCTGAAGGTATTTAATACTCGTATCAATAACACCTGATCCTAAAAAAACTAATATCGGTAATAAAAGTGAAGTTTTGGGAAGGTTGATGTTTTTTGTTTTTATCGATGCGAAATAAACGGCAACGAGCGCTAAAACAATTCCTAAAATCTGAAAATAAGACAATGCTTCTTGGTACCAAAACACACCAAAAAGTACAGGAATAGCTAAAGACATTTTTGTGGCTACCGAGGCTACCGAAACACCTACTTTTTGTGCTGTAGTAGCCATTAAATTAAACACCAGAATAAACAAAACACCTAAAAAAAATGTACCTATAAACCAAGGTTTATCAGGAATAGCCGAAATTATAATATCACCCTTGTAAAATAGTAAACCCACGGAACAAGCCACAAAATAATTAGTGACTATTGCATAAAATGTATTGATTTTATAGATCGAAAAAAGTTTAAAAATCACAAATATTAAACTAGAAAATAGTACACTTAGGCCTAGGTTAATCATGCTATAATTTTGAAGCTAATTGAACAACATCTTCTTTCCCAACTTGTAAATTCCAGGTTTTAATTCCTAAACTTTCAGCAGCTTGTGTGTTTTCGGGCATATCGTCAATAAATAAGGTTTCTTCTGCTAGTAATTCATTTTTTGAAAGTACATACTGGTAAATATCCGTATTCGGTTTTCTTAAATTAATTTCATAGGATAGGTAAAATTGTTCAAAACAGGCCCTAAATCTATTAAAATTTGCTGTACCCATAGTGTCATTGACGTATTCAATATGCAATTCGTTGGTGTTGCTCAATAAAAATAAACGGTACTTTTTCTCTTCGGCTAGTTGCTCAATAAATTTAAGTCGTGATATGGGGAAATCTAATAAAATGGAATTCCAAGCCTTAATAATTTCATCTTTTTCCGCAGACGGAAACATTTTTTGAAGTGCTAAAACAAAATCGGCGGAGCTTATAAGTCCCATTTCATAGTTTTTGGCCAAAATATCCAATTCAGGGCTAACACTGGTAAAACCAAATTTCTCAAGATGTTGGTAAACTGCTGGTTTATCTAAGTTGATAAAGATATCACCGAAGTCAAAAATTATATTTTTAATCATTATATATTATTTTTAATAGGTCTTTTTCTAGTATTGATTCTGACGCTAATCGTCCTTTAAGTTGTGGAGCTTTTGTACCAGTATTAAATTTAGTTGCACCCGTAAAAATGCGCGCTTCATCCCATAAATTAGCATCAATAAAGCTTTGTATGGTTTTTGTGCCACCTTCTATAAAAACGCTTAATAGTTGCGCTTCATATAATTTTTCGCAAATTTGAGATGCTATATTTTTTGAAAAGTCTATTAGAATATATTTAATGCCAGTGATGTATTTTGATGCATCAGGTTCTTCCGTAAACAGAATTGTTTTAATACTGCCGTCTAAAACATGAAAAGTAGCATCAATTTTTAAGGATTTATCAAGTACTATTCGGATGGGGTTTTTTCCTTTCCAATGGCGCGTATCTAGTTTTGGGTTATCTTCTAAAACGGTGGTTGTGCCTACTAAAATAGATTGTTCTTCGCCTCGCCATTTGTGCACCAAAAGCTTAGAATATTCATTCGTAATCCAAAAAGGCTGCTTCGTATTTCTTAGTTTTTTATCAGGTGCAATAAACCCATCTTCTGTTTCTGCCCATTTTAAAATAATATAGGGGCGCTTTTTCTCTTGAAAAGTTAAAAACCTTTTGTGGTGTTCTATGCATTCTTTTTCTAATACGCCAGTAATCACCTCGCAACCCGCATCTTTTAATTTCTGAATTCCCTTACCCGCAACTTTATCATGAGGATCTAAAAGTCCGATAACTACGGTGTGAATTTTATGTTTAATAATCAAATCGGCGCAAGGTGGTGTTTTTCCAAAATGGGAGCAAGGTTCTAGCGTTACATATAGTGTTGCTTTGGGTAGTAAAGATTTGTCTGTTACGGAATTAATCGCATTTACTTCGGCATGCGGACCGCCATATTCGCTCGTAAAGCCTTCGCCAATTATTTGACTATTATGCACAACAACGGCACCTACCATTGGGTTAGGAGCGGTAGTCCCCAATCCGTTTTTAGCGATTTGAATACAGCGTAACATATAAAATTCATGTATCTTCACGCCGCAAAAATAAGATATAAAAAACACATAGTTTTAAGAAAATATGACAAGCAGTTTTATACGAGAAATAGCACTTGAAGACAATGAACAAGTTGCCAAAGTTATTCGTAAAGTTTTAGTGGATTTAGGCGTTCCAAAAGTAGGTACAGCCTACGCTGATAAAGCCTTAGATGCTATGTTTGAAAATTATACAGCCCCAAGATCTACTTATTTTGTGGTGGTTGATAATGATGAAATAATAGGTTGTGCCGGTATTGCGCCTTTAGATAATTATGATGGAGACGATGTCTGCGAATTGCAGAAAATGTACTTTTTAGAAGCCGCTAGAGGAAAAGGAATTGGCGCTAAAATGATGGAAACTTGTTTAAAAAAAGCGCAGGAGTATAAATTTAAAAAAGTGTATCTTGAAACCATGCCATATATGGAAGCGGCACAAAAATTATATGTAAAATCTGGTTTTAAGTATATTGATGCACCCATGGGGAATACAGGTCATTATTCGTGTCCTGTTTGGATGCTAAAATTATTGTAAATAGTATGTTACTAAAAGAAATAAAAAATATTTTTCATGCTGAGTTAGATGCTAATTATGGCAAGGACGAAGTGAATAGTTTCTTTTATATGTTGATAGAACATTATTTGGGTTTAGAGCGCTTTATTTTAGCCATTCAGCCAGAATTTATCATCAGTAAAGAAGAAGAATCGCCTTTATTTGAAGCGTTAAGTAAATTAAAGTTAGAAATTCCTATTCAATACATTATCGGGAAAGCCTATTTTATGGACTTAGATTTTAAGGTAAATACAAGTGTATTAATTCCACGACCAGAAACCGAAGAATTAGTGCGCTGGATTTTGGATGATTTTTCAGGGAATACGGCCGATCTAAAAATTTTAGACATAGGCACTGGAAGTGGCTGCATTGCCGTTTCTTTAGCGAAAAACTTACCGAATGCAAAAGTGTTCGGTTTAGATGTTTCTGAGGATGCCTTGGTTGTTGCCAAAGAAAATGCAAAACTAAATAATGTAGATATTGAGTTTATACATGCAGATATTTTAACATTAGCAACCTTTGACTTTGGACTTGAACTTGCACTTAAATTTGATATTATCGTATCTAATCCGCCGTATGTTAGAGTGTTAGAGAAACAAGAAATGAAAAAGAATGTGTTAGATAACGAGCCAGCATTAGCCTTGTTTGTTGCAGATGATAATCCATTAATTTTTTATCAAAAAATAACGGAATTAGCTGTTAAAAAACTTACGAATAAAGGGGTGTTATATTTTGAAATAAATCAATATTTAGGAAAAGAAACCCACTCTCTTTTAAAAAACCAAAATTTTTCTGAAATTGAATTACGAAAAGATTTCTTTGGAAATGATAGAATGTTGAAGGGAAAATTAATAAATAATCAACGCATAAAGTATTTTAAATGAAAAGTATTGTAGTTTTTTGTGGTAGTAGTGAAGGTAACGAGCCAGAATTTAGTAGTGATGCTTATGCATTAGGCAAAGTCCTAGCGGAACGTAAAATTACCATGGTTTATGGCGGTGCCAAAATCGGGATTATGGGTCAGGTTGCACAAGGTGCTTTAGAAGCTAACGGAAAAGTAATTGGCGTAATTCCTGAATTTTTAAAAACGCGTGAAGTCTACCATAGGTCGCTTACCGAGCTTATTATTACCCAAAATATGCACGAACGAAAGTTGAAAATGCATGAACTTTCAGACGGAATCATTATGCTCCCAGGCGGATTTGGAACGCTCGAAGAGTTTTTTGAGATGTTGACTTGGGGGCAATTAGGCTTGCATCAATACCCAATAGGGATCTTAAATACAAACGGCTTTTACGATGATTTATTAAAAATGATGAAAAGTATGGTGGATAAAGGCTTTGTGAAAAAACTAAATTTTGATATGATTTTAGTCGATACCTCAATTGCTGGACTTTTGCAAAAAATGGAATCCTACGCGCCGCCAGAAATTACAAGATGGGTTCAAAAAGAACAACTTTAAGTATCTTTACAAGAATACGGTTTAACATTATTTGCAGATGAACATCAAACAAAAAATTGACGATTTAAGAAATTCACTTCGTGAACATAACCATAATTATTATGTGTTGGATAAGCCAACGATTTCTGATTATGATTTTGATATGCAACTTAAAGAATTACAATCTTTAGAGGCGCAACATCCTGAATTTTACGATGCTAGTTCGCCAACACTACGAGTTGGTGGAGCGGTGACTAAAAATTTTGATACTGTCGCTCACGACAGTCGCATGTATTCCTTAGACAATAGTTATTCTAAAGACGATTTAGAAGACTGGGAAAAGCGAATTCAGCGTGTTTTAGGTGATGTGCCAGTCGAATTTACCTGCGAATTAAAGTATGATGGTGCTTCGATTAGTATCACCTATGAAGATGGTAAATTAGTACAAGCTTTAACTCGTGGCGATGGTTTTCAAGGCGATAATGTTACCACGAATATTAAAACGATCAAGTCTATTCCGCTGCAATTAAAAGGCGATTATCCACAAAAATTTGATATCCGAGGAGAGATTGTATTGCCTTTTGAAGGTTTTGCAAAAATGAATGCAGAACGACTAGAAAACGGAGAAGAACCGTATATGAATCCTAGAAATACAGCTTCTGGGAGTTTAAAATTACAAGATAGTGCAGAAGTAGCTAAACGCCCTTTAGATTGCTTATTATACGGCATTGTAGGCTTACAAACCGGCATTACCTCACAATTTCAAATGTTAGATAAGGCAAGGGCTTGGGGCTTTAAAGTCCCCACCGTTGCCCAACTTTGCAAATCTACTGAAGAAGTTATGGCTTTTGTAGAATATTGGGATATTCATCGGCACGAATTGCCTTATGAAACTGATGGTGTGGTGATTAAAGTAAATAATTTACAGCACCAAGAAGAGTTAGGATACACCTCTAAGTCGCCACGTTGGGCCATGGCCTATAAGTTTAAAGCAGAACAGGTTTCGACAGTTTTAAACGAAATCACCTACCAAGTAGGAAGAACAGGAGCTATTACACCGGTAGCGAATTTAGATCCAGTTTTATTGGCGGGCACTATTGTAAAAAGAGCTTCGCTGCACAATGCGGATCAGATTGAAAAGTTCGATATTCGAGAACGCGATACTGTTTTTGTAGAAAAAGGAGGAGAAATTATTCCTAAAATAATACGTGTTGATTTTACTAAACGGCCAGTAGATTCAACACCCACCAAATATATTGAGCATTGTCCGGAATGTAGTACAATGTTAGAGCGTACAGAAGGCGATGCAAAACATTATTGTCCTAATTATTACGGCTGTCCACCTCAAATTACAGGACGTATTCAGCACTATATTTCGCGTAAAGCTATGGATATTGAAGGTATGGGGAGCGAAACGGTGGAATTATTGTTCAAAGAAGGCTTGATTCATAATTATGCGGATTTATATCGGTTAAGCAAAGAAGATGTATTGCCATTAGAACGTATGGCAGAAAAATCTGCTGAAAATTTAGTAGCGGGAGTAAAGGCTTCTGTTGAAATTCCGTTTGAACGTGTTCTTTTTGCTTTGGGAATTCGGTTTGTGGGTGAAACAGTAGCTAAGAAATTAGCAAAAGCCTACAAGAATATTGATGCTTTAATGACAGCTACAGCAGAAGAATTAGTGCAGGTGGACGAAATAGGGGAGCGCATCGCGCAAAGTGTGGTAGAATTTTTTAAAAATGAAGCCAACCTAATCATTATTCAAGACTTGAAAAACTTCGGAGTTCAGTTTGAATTATCCGCAGATAAATTAGAAAACCAAACAGAAGACTTAAAAGGAAAAACCTTTGTCATTTCTGGGGTTTTTGAAAAAGTAAGTCGTGATGAATTAAAAAAGATGATTGAAGATAATGGCGGAAAAGTAGGCTCCTCGGTTTCTTCAAAAACAACTTATTTGGTGGCTGGCGATAATATGGGGCCAAGTAAACGAACAAAAGCAGAAAGTTTAGGGGTGAAAATTATTACGGAAGATGATTTTTTAACTTTATTGGCTTAAAATAAGTTTGAAAAGCTAAACATATTCTATTTTTCTTAACTTTAAAACATTATACCACGAACTATGAGCCAAGTTGTCACTTTCGGAGAAGTATTGATGCGTTTATCGCCCGAGGGAAATAAAAAATTTATCCAATCGAATACCTTAGAGTTTTATTTTGGAGGAACGGAAATTAATGTTGGTATTTCGGTAGCAAATTTTGGAGGCAATGTGAAGCATATTAGTTCTATCTCTGCTGATTTTATTGGTGATACTGCCATATCTTATTTAAATAAATTCGGAGTTGATACCACATCCATTGCTCGTTCAAATAGACCTTTAGGGGTTTATTTTTTAGAAGTTGGTGCTGTAATGCGACCAAGTTCAATATCTTACAATCGATCACATTCTTCCTTTTCAGAAATTAAACCCGCCATGGTAGATTGGGAAGCTGCTCTAAACGAAGCTACATTATTGCATTGGACAGGTATTACACCGGCACTTTCTCAAGGTGCTTATGAAACTTTAAAAGAAGGATTAATTTTAGCTAAAAAAAAGGGGATTACCGTTACAGCTGACCCAACCTACCGCAGTGGCTTGTGGAAATATGGTAAAGATGCAAAACCAGTTTTAACAGAATTGTTAGAATACGCTACTATTTTTATTGGTGGCATTAACGAGATTAATGAGGTGTTGGATACTAATTTTAGCTATTCTAATGACGATTTTATAGAAGCCAGTAAACAATTAATGAAACGTTTTCCATCCATTCAAAAAGTATTTGATAAAATAAGAACCTCGCTCAATTCTTCTTGGCATAAAATACGCGCTAGAATGTGGAATGGCCAAGAATTTAGAGAAACGCAAGATTTAGACATAACCCATATTGTTGACAGAATAGGAACGGGAGATGCATTCGCTGCGGGCGTAATTTATGGGATGCAACAATTCGATGATTTTAAAGCTATGGAATTTGCAAGTGCAGCCTGCGCATTGAAGCATACCTATGAAGGCGATGTTAACTTTGCGACAGTTAATGAGGTTATGGCTATTTTAGAAGGGAATGTTACCGGACGTTTTAATCGGTAATATTTAGAAATAAACGCTACATCTTATCTATAACTTAAGTTATGTAGATAGCCGTAGTTTAGCCTTTTCTTCTTTCTAATAAAATCATCATCATTAATCCTAATAAAATCCGTTGTTCATCGTCTTGATCAATATCTGTTAATTTTGAGACTTCGAATTTTCGACCAAAAAAAGAAGCTTCTTTTTTTAAGCGAACTACTATTTTGTTATCAAGATTGGTAACTATATAAGACGGATTAAATAAATAGCCTGTAAAAATACTTAATATAGGAATTTGACCTAAAACTCCATCCATTACTTTTACCCAAGCATTTTCTTCACGAATATGATATTGTAATTTTTGGTGCTGATCTATCAACTCGTACTTAGCTTTCCAAATAGATGCCCATCCTTTACGTGCTACTTTACCCAGAGATTTGCCACCAGGATCTGAAAAATTATAGGCTGTTGAAAAATCAATCCATTTATCCGCATTAATTTTAAAAAGTATATTGGTTTTTGTTTCATTTTCAAAAACTGAGACATCTTCTTTAAATTTAAACAATTTTTGTTTTACAAAAGCTACTGTTTTGCCAGAGGCATCGGTGGCAGTAAAATCGTTAGAGAATGTCGTTATATTGAAAACAAATTTAATAGGAAAACTCAGGTTAATCATGGTTGCTTATGTTTAGGTGAATAAGGTTTTAGTTAAGCTATTCGTATGTGATAAATACTATTAAGCTTCAAAAAAGCTAAAAATACTGCCACCGTATTTTCTTTGTCTTGTGAAATTAGGTAATGAAGATAAATCGGTATGTTTTGAGTGTTCTATAATTAGAAGGCCATCTTCAAGTAGTAAATCGTTTTTAAAAACGATCATAGGAATTTGGCTAAACTCTTCTATGGGCAAATCGTAAGGAGGGTCTGCAAATATAATTGTAGACTTGAGTTTTGTTTTTTGAAGAAAATTAAAGACATCACTTTTAACCGCTGTAATGTTTAACTCTAAAATTTCAGTAGTTTTAGTAATAAATTCAATACAACCTTGGTTTTCATCCACGCAAGTAATTGTACTGCTACCTCTTGAGCCGAATTCGTAAGCAACATTACCAGTTCCCGAAAATAAATCTAAGACTGTTACATCTGCAAAATAATAGGTATTGTTCAAAATATTAAACAATCCTTCTTTTGCCATATCAGTTGTAGGCCTTACCGGTAATTTTTTAGGTGCTGTAATTCTTCTTCCTTTATGTTTCCCTGAAATTATTCTCATTATAAGGCGTTTAAAATTGTAAAGTCTATACTTTTATGATCGTTTAAGCCGCCTATATAGGATAAGTTTGAAGGTATAAATACAGTTACGTTTCTAATATACTTATAACATAAATTGTAGAGACTGTCGCCTTCTTCAACGTCTCCAAAAAGTTTTAGTTTTAGGGTTTCAGCATCTAAATTTAATTGTTCTAACACAAATAAAATGTAATAAATAAAATCTTCTTTGGTAGTGTAATTAAAACTATTGTAGAGTACTAGTTTTTTATTTTCTATGACGGTAATATCTAATTGTTTTTCAAGTATATGAACATAACAAATAGGTTCTTTAGTACCATCAAAGTTATTTAGTAGGCTTTGGATAAGTACCGTACCGTGATGTTGATATTCGAAGTCACCAAATAACTCATAGATATAGTTGTTTATATTAATGAATGGTACATACACATTCATAATATCAAAATTTAGAATTTCGTCGAAAGCAATATGGTCATTGGCTAAAATTTTAGTATTGAATTTTAGATAATTGGCAATTTCTTTTTCGTTAAATAAAGCTTTTGGGACAAGGCTAAATAAAGTGTTTCTGTGTATTACCGTAACCTCTGAAAATGATAGTTTGCTTAGTTCATTTTTTTCTATAAGTGCGGTTAGATTTTTTAAAACTTCATACGGGTTTAGCTCTTCCGCGAATAAGGTGCTCTCTTGTTTTATGATGGTATTACTAATAGAGTCTAAGACACAAAAAGAAAGTCCATTCAAACTAATTTGAATGGACAATTTTGTATAACTCAAGTCTGAGTTAGTAATAGGTTTAATTTCGTTGTTTTTTGTCATAAATCATAGGCCAATTTCCGTTGGTGCTCACTTCTTCCATAGAACCAACTTTAATATCTGCACCATTAACTTCCTCTACGTTTACATACGTTTTTTCACGAGCAACTAGGTCTTTTGGTTGGTCGTAAAGCACTACCTCTTTAGGTACTTTAGCTTCAAAAACTGCGGCTTTAAAATTACTTTTTTCAATAAAACCAGCATCCATAGTAAATTTCTCACCATTAGGTGCACCAGGAACATCCATCATATTTTTATAACGATCGTCTGATTTGAATAAAGAATCTTTAACAGATACGAAATCTAGCGTATCGATTATCTTTTTTTCAATTTGCATGTCTATTCCAAAGTTTTTATCAAACTCCATGTATGACGTATCTCTTTGTTGCGTTATCACATACTTACCAGTTTCTACAAAATTAATAAGTGAATTAAAATCTTTAGCATACCTACCGTTTGATAATTTGTAGGCTTCTTGAGAGTTTCTAATGTCTTTTAAATTATTAATAACTTTTTGGAAACGCTCTTGTTTCACATTGGCAAATTCAAGTGGTGCATTTACGGATTGGTATATTAGGTATGCGAAACCAAAACATGCAATCCAAAGTACAATTTGTAAAACGGTCTTCATTTTTTTATCGTGTTATTTAATTAATGTGGTTAACACAAATCTACAATTTTTTTTTAATCACAAAAGTATTTGAGCTTAAAAATCATCATTATCTTTGAAGGTATATGAAAGCGTTAACCTCAGAAACCTTCCACAAGGTACTTATTGAAAAATTTCCACATGAACCAACCCTTAAGCAAAACAAGGCTTTAGCCGAGTTGGCAGGCTTTATTTTATCAAAAGAAAAGGATATTGTTTTTTTATTAAAAGGATTTGCAGGAACTGGAAAAACAACCATAATTGGTACTATTGTCAACAATTTATGGCAAACAACTATGAAAACGGTGCTCATGGCGCCGACTGGTAGAGCTGCAAAAGTAATGTCGAACTACTCGAATACCATTTCTTACACCATTCACCGAAAAATTTATTTTCCTAAAAAACAGAGTGGTGGTGGAGTGCAATTTGTTTTAGCACCTAACAAACATCGTAGTACTATTTTTATTGTTGATGAAGCCTCTATGATACCAGATACGCCGGCAGATTCAAAATTATTTGAAAACGGTTCTTTATTAGATGATTTAATTCAATTTGTATACAGCGGTCATAATTGTAAATTAATATTAATAGGCGATACAGCTCAGTTACCACCCGTGCGGTTAGAGCTTAGTCCGGCTTTAGATGAAGGCAAGTTAAGTTTAAACTATAACAAAGAGGTAACCTTATTAGAATTAGATGAAGTAGTAAGGCAAGCTAAAGACTCAGGCATTTTATACAACGCTACCAATTTAAGAGAGCAGCTACAAAGTGAGTTTTATGACGATTTTAAGTTCGATGTTCATCCTTTTAAAGATATTGTCCGCTTAATAGAAGGTAATGAAATTTTAGAAGCTATAGAAGATTCGTATTCCGTTAACGGTAAAGAAGAAACTGCTTTTATAGTACGTTCTAATAAAAGAGCGAATTTGTATAATGAAAATATTAGACAACGGATTCTTAATTTAGAGAACGATATTTCGGTGGGCGATTATATGATGGTGGTAAAGAATAATTATTTTTGGTTAAAGCCTAATTCAGAAGCTGGGTTTATTGCCAATGGCGATATTATTGAAGTGCTAGAAATTTTTAGTATCAAAGAAATTTACACCTTTAAATTCGCAGAAGTAAAAGTAAAAATGGTCGATTATCCCAATCAAGAACCTTTTGAAACTGTTTTGTTGTTAGATACCATCACCGCAGAGGCACCTTCACTACCTTACGAAGACGGCAATAGATTATACCAAGAAGTGATGAAAGATTACGAAAGCGAAACATCTAAATATAAAAAATTCATGAAGGTTAAAAACAATCCGTTTTTTAATGCATTACAAGTAAAGTTTTCGTACGCCATTACCTGCCATAAATCGCAAGGCGGCCAATGGAATACCGTTTTTGTAGAACAGCCTTACATGCCTAACGGTATGGATAAAGAAAATATGCGTTGGTTGTATACCGCTGTAACAAGAGCTAAAAATAAGTTATATTTGATTGGTTTTAAGAACGATTTTTTTCTTGAGTAATTATAAATAAAAAAACCTAAAAATTAATTCTACATACTTTTATCATTTCCCCTTTTGGGGAAACGTGAAAAGAGGATATCAAAAATAAATGTGAAATTAATTTTTGTACATAATTTAATGTTTTATGACGACCGCAACTATATTAAGTATTTTTTTAGGTATTGGGCTAGCCGCATCTGTTGGCTTTCGTGTGTTTTTGCCCCTATTTGCCCTTAGTTTGGCATCCTATTTTAATTTATGGGATTTAAATGACAGTTGGCAATGGATCGGTAGTTTAGCCGCCGTAATTACCTTAGGCGTGGCGACCTTAGTAGAAATATTCGCTTATTTTATTCCTTGGGTCGATAATGTTTTAGATGGTTTTGCAGTGCCTTTAGCGGCCATTGCAGGTACTGCTGTTATGGTTTCCACCGTTGCAAATTTAGACCCTGTAGTTACCTGGTCTTTAGCGATTATTGCAGGTGGTGGCACAGCAACCGCCATTAAAGGCGCATCTGCTACGAGCAGATTAGCATCAACAGCAACCACAGGCGGATTGGGGAATCCAATAGTCTCTACTATAGAAACAGGTACGGCAGTGGTAGTCACTACGGCTTCATTATTTGCGCCAGTTTTAGCTATTATTTTAGTTATTATTATTTTATCTATTGTTTTCTGGTTGTATAGAAAATTACGTCCAAGAAAAACCAACGTATAAAACATTATTAAATATCATGAAAAGAATTGCAATGATTCCCGCGCGCTACGCGGCTTCTCGTTTTCCCGCTAAGCT
Organism: Cellulophaga sp.; assembly: GCA_030731855.1. GTDB lineage: Bacteria > Bacteroidota > Bacteroidia > Flavobacteriales > Flavobacteriaceae > Cellulophaga. Next base: position 31,234 of record JANQTG010000052.1, read on the forward strand.
TATGCAAGATTTAGTAGGGAAACCCGTAATTTTAAGAACTTATGAAGCCACGGTAGCCACAAATTTGTTTGATGATGTGTTTGTGGTCACGGATAGTCAAATCATTTTTGATTTGATATTGCAGGCTGGCGGTAAAGCTATTATGAGTAAAAAAGAGCACGAATGTGGTAGTGACCGAATTGCAGAAGCTGTAGAAGATATGGAGGTTGATATTATTGTAAATGTTCAGGGAGATGAACCTTTTACGGAGAAAGAAAGTCTGGCAAGTGTTTTACAGGTCTTTGATGAAGACCCGAAAAAAGAAATAGATTTAGCATCTTTAATGGTAAAAATCACCGATTGGGATGAAATTAATAATTCAAATACGGTAAAAGTAATTGTCGATACCAACGATTTTGCCTTGTATTTTTCAAGATCTCCGATTCCATTCCCTAGAGCAAAAGATGTGAATAGTGTGTATTATAAGCACAAAGGTATTTATGCTTTTAGAAAAAGAGCTTTGATGGACTTTCAGCGCTTACCGATGTTGCAATTAGAGGCGACCGAAAAAATTGAAGCCATCAGATATTTGGAATATGGTAAAAAATTAAAAATGGTAGAGACTACGGTTTCCGGCATCGAAATAGATACTCCGGAGGACTTAGAAAGAGCGAAAAAAGCATGGAAATAGACTATCAACATATAAAAGTGATTGGTTTTGATGCGGATGATACACTCTGGGTCAACGAAACTTATTTTAGGGAAGCCGAAGAAAAATTTGCTAGTTTGTTAGAAGGCTATGAAACCAAAAACAAAATAGACCAAGAGCTGTTTAAAATGGAGATTGATAATTTGGAGCTTTACGGCTACGGAATCAAAGGTTTTATGCTTTCAATGATTGAGTCAGCTTTAGATTTGTCCAACCAACAAGTACCCCAAAAAACCATTGCTGATATTTTAGATATTGGTAAAGAAATGATTTCGCATCCTGTGGAGTTGTTAAATGATGTAGAAATGGTATTAGAGAAGCTATCTAAAAAATACCGCTTAATTGTATTAACAAAGGGCGATTTATTAGATCAAGAACGAAAATTAGAACGATCAAATCTTTTGCATTATTTTCATCATGTAGAGGTGTTGAGCGATAAAAAAGAACAGAATTATCTTAATTTATTAGCACATTTAGAAGTACCTGTAAATGAATTTTTAATGATTGGGAATTCGCTTAAATCAGATATTCTGCCTTTAGTGAACATTGGTGCAAAAGCCATTCACGTGCCTTTTCATACCACATGGCAACACGAAGAAGTAACCGAAAATGATACCAATGGAAAAACGTATCACACAATAAATGGATTAAAAGAACTTTTAAAATTGTTATAAGCATGCAGTATAGGAATTTTCCGATGGTACCCAGAGTTGTTTTTGGCAATGGTAGTTTTCAGCAATTAGGTGAAATACTTATGCCAAAACGTAAGAACTCCGACGCACCGTTTATTTTTTTTGTGGATGATATTTTTGAAGGACAAGCTTTAGCGAAAGAAATTCCTTTGTTATTCAACGATCAGATTATATTTATTTCCGCTGACGAAGAACCAAAAACAGAACAGATTGATGTTTTGGTTCAAAAAATAAAAGAAAGTTTCACTGAGTTACCTTCCGGAATTGTCGGTATTGGCGGAGGAACACTCTTAGATTTGGCTAAGGCAGTGTCTATAATGCTCACCAACGAAGGCAGTGCAGCGGATTATCAAGGATGGGATTTAGTAAAACAACCCGCTGTGTATCACGTAGGCATTCCTACCATTAGTGGAACAGGAGCAGAAGTATCTAGAACTACGGTTCTTATGGGCCCAGAAAAAAAGCTAGGCATCAATTCCGATTATACCCCTTTCGATCAAGTAGTTTTAGACCCTAATTTAACCCAAGGCGTACCAAAAGAGCAATGGTTTTATACGGGAATGGATTGTTATATTCACTGTATAGAATCATTAAACGGTACATTTTTAAACGCTTTCAGCCAGAGTTATGGGGAGAAAGCTTTAGACCTATGTAAAGAGGTATATTTAGGAGATATTCCGTTAGCGGACTCTAGAGACAAATTAATGATGGCTTCATGGCACGGTGGTATGAGTATTGCTTATTCACAAGTAGGTGTTGCCCATGCAATGAGTTATGGCCTGTCTTACGTATTAGGTGTAAAACATGGCATTGGGAATTGTTTGGTTTTTCAATATTTAGAAGAGTTTTACCCAGAAGGTGTAGCGTTATTTAAAAAGATGCAAGAAAAACATAAAATAAGTCTACCAAAAGGAGTCTGCGCAAAGCTTACAGATCAGGAATTTGATATTATGATTAACGTTTCTTTGGGACTTGTGCCTTTATGGGAAAATGCTTTGGGGAAAGATTGGAAAGGGATTATGACGCGAGAGCGGTTGTTGGCGTTGTTTAAAAGTATTTGAGCCATATGCAATGAGAAGCATGAAAATATTTTAAGTATAATTACTTAATTTCCCATAGTATTTATGAAAATGGTAGAAAATATTTTAGTTTATTTTATAAAACATTAATACAAATGAATAAGTTTTTAGTTTTAGTTGTAATTTTTACTTTATCATGTAAGAGTTCTAATATTAATGTTCTAAATAGTGATTCTAATAGTTCTAGTGCTAAATCTGAAAGCAATAAGATTTCTAAATTAAAAGACTGGTATCTAAAGAGTTATTCAAAAGATAGTTTACCTGGTATAAATTTAGAATTAGTCTATCAAGATTTATTAAACAATAAGAAAAGCAAAGAAATAATTATTGCATTTATAGATACTTCTGTAGATTTAAATCATGAAGATTTTAAGGATATTTTTTGGACTAATATTAATGAAATCCCAAACAATAATATTGATGATGATGTGAATGGTTATGTTGATGACATTCATGGCTGGAATTTCATGGGAAATAGTAAAGGAGAAAATAGTATTTATGAAAATTATGAATTTGTTCGAGTGGTGCGCTATTATCAAAATATTTTTGGAGAAAAGACTATCGAAGAAATAACATCTGATTCTTTAAAATTAAAGTTGAAAGAATATACAGAAGCAAAAATCACGTTAGATGAAAAAGTTACTCAAAGAAACGAGTATTTCATAAGTGATAGTACATACATGGTAGATCTTAGTAAAGCGATAAAGAAATTAGCGACAATTATACCACGTTCTGAAATGACTGTTAAAAACCTGGATAGTATAGGCAAACTAAAACCAGATCTGTTAAAAGAAATTGAAATTCTAAATTGGGCAGTTAGATATAATTATAGTGAAGAAGAATCTATTAGCGACGTCGATTTACACCGAAGATATAGAGATATTTATTATAACATAGCTTACAATGAGCGTGAAATAATGAATGATGATCCTGATAATGTTAATGATAAAAAATATGGTAATTCGCAAATAGATAATAATATTGATAAGATTGCTCATGCAACTTCAATGATTGGAGTTGCGGCTGCTAATAGAAATAACAATAAAGGAATACAAGGTATTGTTGAAAATATTAAAGTTATGCCCATTGTAGCAGCTGGTTATGGACAAGCACACGATAAAGACTTAGCTCTAGCAATTAGGTATGCAGTAGATAATGGTGCGAGTATTATTAATTTGAGTATTATTAAAAAATTTTCTGTGCATAAGGAATGGGTCTTTGATGCCATAAAATATGCGGAACAAAATGATGTGCTTATTGTTGGTGCAGCTGGGAATGATAATGAAAATTTAGATGTTGCTAGAAATTTTTACCCAAATGACAATGATTATAATGGTAAAGAAATTTCAAATAATTTCATAATGATAGGAGGAAGTAGTTACAAAGTAGATAAAAATTTAAAGGCTTCATTTTCTAATTATGGAGCTGAAAATGTTGATATTTTTGCCCCTTCTGATAGTATTTATACTACAACAATTTCAAATAATTACAAATTTGTTGAAGGTACCTCGATAGCCGCACCAATTGTTACTGGTATTGCAGGTTTAATAAGATCGTATTTCCCTAGTTTAAAAGCACATGAAGTAAAACAGATTCTTATGGATTCAGGTACCAAATATGATGTAAAAGTTAATATTTCTAATACTAAAGAAGAGAAATTTGTTCCTTTTTCTTCACTATCAAAATCTGGAAAAATTGTTAATGCTTATAAAGCTTTCTTGATGGCTGATGAATTGAATAAAAATAAATAGGCACATCTAAAAGACCAGTCGCAGAATTAAACTTTGTGATTTTGCATATAATAGAAGTGTTTTGAATTTTCAATTTTTAAAAAATCATAACAATCATTATCGAACAATAATTTTAAACTTTAAACTAGAAACAATTCAAACCTGAAACCCTTTACCCCATGATGCAGAAGATCGCTAAATTTATTTACTTTAAAATCATGAAATGGAAACTTGTAGGCGATTTTCCTGAGGTGGATAAATGTGTTATGATTGTAGTATCGCACACCAGTTATGCTGATTTTTTCTTAGGCTTATTAATACGTAAAGTCTGGAATAAAGAGATCAATTTTATAGGTAAAGAAAGTTTGTTCAAACCACCTTTGGGTTGGTATTTAAAATGGGTAGGTGGCGCACCTATTGTGCGCAATAAAAAAAGTGATACCGTAGCTGCCATAGCAGACATTTTTAAAACAAAAAAAGTATTCAGATTATCCCTATCCCCAGAAGGTACTCGTAAAAAAGTAACGGAATGGAAAACAGGATTCTATTACATTGCAAAAACAGCAGATGTTCCTGTGGTTATGGTAGCTTTTGATTTTGGACATAAGCAAGTAAAAATATCAAAACCATATTTCACTACCGATGATAAAGAGGCTGATTTTAAAATCTACAAATCATTTTTTAAAGGGGTCGTGGGTAGAATTCCCAAAAAGAGTTTTGTGGTGTAATAGGTCTTAATTTAAAAAGCCATAATGAATATATTCTCAATAAATTGTAATAAACAATGAATATTGTCATTTATGTCTGAGCCTGTCGAAGACTAAATGGAATATTTAAAAGTGCTTCGACAAGCTCAGCAAGACAATGATGTTCCTAATTGGCAATAATTAGGCATTAATAGATTTTCAATTTTTCATTTTCAATTTTCCATTAAATTTTACTCTTGCATAGAATGATACACATTTTGTACATCATCATCCTCCTCCAATTTTTCTAAAAGTTTTTCTACGTCTGCTATTTCTTCTTCGGAGGTAAGCTCTTTAGTTACTTGCGGAATACGTTCAAAACCAGAAGATAAAATTTCTAAGCCTCTTGCTTCTAATTCTTTCTGAATAGCGCCAAAACTTTCAAAAGCGCCGTAAATTAAAATACCATCTTCATCGGCAAAAACCTCTTCAGCACCAAAATCGATCATTTCTAACTCCAACTCCTCAGGATCTAAACCTTCGGCTGGAATTCTAAAGTTACAGGTGTGGTCGAACATAAACTCTACAGAACCTGATGTGCCTAAACTTCCATTGCATTTATTAAAATAACTCCGAACATTGGCTACCGTTCTGGTGTTATTATCGGTGGCAGTTTCTACTAAAATAGCGATACCGTGTGGTGCATACCCTTCAAAAAGTACTTCTTTAAAATCGCCTAAACTTTTGTCACTAGCACGTTTTATAGCGCGTTCCACATTGTCTTTAGGCATGTTTACTGCCTTAGCATTTTGGATAACCGCTCTTAACCTGGAGTTTGCATCTGGGTCTGGACCACCATCTTTTACAGCCATTACAATATCTTTTCCGATACGTGTAAACGCCTTAGACATGGCTGACCATCTTTTCATTTTACGTGCCTTTCTAAATTCAAAAGCTCTTCCCATTTCTAGATTCTATTATATATTAGTGAAACAAATTTACTGTTTTTTAGTTAGTGAAACCCAATTTTGAAAAAATACCGAAGCTATGAATTCAATATTGTGAGTTGAACTAATCCCGCTTTTTCAGCGGGATCTGTGGTTTAATAACTTGATAAATTTCGTTGAAATAATAATGATATTTTTTATTTGATACCTTGATTACTTATTGTTGATTTTTAGATTGATAAGTATTCAACTACTCACTATCAATAATACCTTCAATAGTTTTCGCTAGTTTAAAATCTTTTTCAGTAACGCCTTCTGCATCATGTGTGTTTAGGCGAATATGTAAAGAGTTGTAAACATTAGACCAATCTGGGTGATGGCCTTGCGCTTCGCATTCAAAAGCAATTCGTGTCATTACAGAAAAAGCTTCTTTAAAATTCTCAAATTCAAAAGAGGTTTCTATGGCACCATCAATATATTCCCAACCTTCTAATTGTTCTAATTTTTTTTCTATTTCTACTAAGTTTAATTTTTCCATTTTTTATATCAATTTAAATTTATTTCTTTAAGATAAGCAATACAGTATAAGCTACCCAATTACATGGTCATTAATAATTTCTTCGTACGTAGTTTGGTAGTTTTTCGGTAATTTATTTTCTTTGGGCAAAACGGCTAAATAGCGTTCGTCATTAGTAGTGTACACTCTTTTAAAAAGTGGATTAAAAGTACCCACTCTTTTTAAAATTTCTTGTATAAATTCTTCGTGATGCACTAAATCATTACTGCCTAAGTGATAAATACCAGTTTTACTTTTACTCACTAAATAGTGAATTTGCTGGGTAAGTTTGCTGTCGTGTGTTACGTTCATCACTAAATTTGGAAACACCTCAATGGGTTCATTATTCGCGATATTCACTTTCATTTCTTTTACGCGTGGCGAACCGTTTCCGAAAACCATAGGGACCCTCAAAATAGCCATTTTATCTTTTGGCATTCGCAACAGCATGTTTTCGATCTTAATTTTTAAACGACCATAAATACTTTCTGATAACGTTTTATCGGTTTCGTAAGAAGGATATTTACTATAGGCATCAAAAACATTAGCTGAAGAAATAAAATAGAGTTTACACGTATGCTGTAACACGTATGCCACAATATGTTCATGTGCAATTATTTGTGATGGAAAATTGCCACGCAAAGCCGAGATTATAAAATCGGGTTTTACCTGGTTTAATAGCTCAAAAATATCGTCTTCTTCTATATTATACTGAAAAAATTGTTGATTACTTTCAAAAGAACGACGCGCATGACAATACGTGCCGAATGTATTAAAATAATTACACAGCTCTTTGTAAATAGCGTTTCCAATAAAACCACTAGCCCCTAAAATAAGTATCTTTTTTTTCTCCACGAAATAATGTGTACGCTATTAAAATTACTTTTTTATTGGTCTTTGGTTAGTCTGTTGTTTTTAATTATTTTTTGTAGAAAGGAGCTTTTACTACGGTAGCAGCAATAGCATTTTTTCTAATTTGGATGTAAATTTTAGACCCAACAGCAGATTTTTCGGACAGGACATATCCCATACCAATACCTTTACCCATTGATGGTGACATAGTGCCAGAGGTTACAATACCTATTGGAGCTCCGTTTTCGTCGACAATCTCATAGTCATGTCTTGGAATTCCTCTTTCATCTAGTTCAAAAGCGATTAATTTTCTTTTAGAACCCGCTTCTTTTTCTTTAGCAAGGTTTTCACTATTCACAAAATCTTTAGTAAATTTTGTCACCCAGCCTAAACCAGCTTCTAGCGGGGAAGTAGTATCGTTGATATCGTTGCCATATAAGCAATAACCCATTTCTAAACGCAAGGTATCTCTAGCAGCCAAGCCAATAGGTTTTATACCAAAAGCTGCACCAGCTTCAAAAACTTTTGTCCAGATTTGTGCAACTTCATCGTTTTTACAATAAATTTCGAATCCGCCAGAACCTGTGTAGCCTGTTGCAGATATGATTACGTTTTCGATGCCTGCAAAATCAGCCACTTCAAAGGTGTAAAATTTAATAGCAGATAAATCTACAGAAGTCAATGATTGCATAGCTTCAATAGCTTTAGGTCCTTGAATTGCTAATAAAGAATAGTCTTCTGAAAGATCGCGCATGTCAGCATTGATACTTTCATTGTATTTTGAAATATGCTTCCAATCTTTTTCAATATTAGATGCGTTAACAACTAATAAATACTGTTCTTCTTTAATTTTATAGATAATTAAATCGTCTACAATACCACCAGTTTCATTAGGCAAACAGCTGTATTGCGCTTTTCCAATGTCTAATTTTGAAGCATCATTAGAACTTACTTTTTGAATTAAATCTAATGCTTTAGGACCACTAATTAAAAATTCGCCCATGTGCGATACATCAAAAACACCTACACCATTACGAACAGTTTCGTGCTCCGCATTAACTCCTTCGTACGATACGGGCATATTAAACCCAGCAAATGGTACTAGTTTAGCGCCTAATTTTTCGTGTATGTTTGTTAATGCAGTATTTTTCATTTGTTGCTTCATTTATTTAGAATGCAAATTTATTGAAAATATACATAGTACAACACATCAATTTTAAAAGAAAAACGCCTAAAGTTTTAAATAACTTTAAGCGTTAAATTAATTTCACATTCCCTTTGGGGAGATCAGAAATCTTTTTTTATAATTCGGGATAGGATTTAAGCCAATAAAAATGCTTTCATTTCGTCATAAGTCGATATTTTAATCGACTTTTTCTTCTTATTCATTTGTTTTAAGATCTTTTCAGGAATGTCTATATTTTCTTTGATGGTATCTTCCACCGTATCTAAAAACTTTACAGGATGTGCCGTTTCTAAGAAAATTCCGTAAGTGTCAGGGTTTTGTTCTTGATATTTTTTTAGACCTAAATATCCAACGGCTCCATGCGGGTCAGCTACATAATTATAATCGTTGTACAATTCTAGCATCGCTTCTTTGGTTTCTTCATCAGTAAAGGAATAGGAAGATAAATTTTGAGCAAGTTCTTTTATATCGTTGTTATACATATGTCGAATTCTGATAAAATTACTCGGGTCACCGACATCCATCGCATTAGAAATAGTGGCGATAGACGGTTTCGGATCGTAAAAGTCTGTCTGCATAAATCTAGGTACTACATCATTTACGTTGGTGGATGCAATAAAATGCTTTACAGGCATTCCTAATTGTTGCGCAATCATTCCAGCGCAAATATTTCCAAAGTTCCCACTAGGGATAGAAAAAACGATATCTTTCCCTTCTGATTTTGTTGCCTTATAGGCGAATAAAAAGTAAAAAAGTTGCGGCAACCAACGGGCTACATTGATGGAATTTGCTGAGGTTAATTGTTTGTTTTTAGTGATTTCTTCGTCTAAAAAAGCTGTTTTTACCATAGTTTGGCAATCGTCAAAAGTACCATCGACTTCTAGAGCGGTAATATTTTTACCTAAAGTGGTGAGTTGTTTTTCTTGAATATCACTTACTTTTCCACTCGGGTATAAGATAACGACTTTTACGCCTTCTACCCCTAAAAAACCATTGGCCACCGCACCACCAGTATCGCCAGAAGTAGCAACAAGAACGGTTATTTCTTCTGTTTTTTCGAATGAAAAATGGCCTAAGCAACGTGCCATAAAACGGGCGCCAACATCTTTAAACGCTAGTGTAGGACCATGAAAAAGTTCTAAAGTTGAAATATTTTTTTGAATCGGAACAATCGGAAAATCAAAATCTAATACTTCGGCAATTATTTCTTTTAGCTTTTCGTCGTCTATGTCTTCAGTAACAAATTGACGAATTGCGGTAAAAGCGATATCAAATTTGGATAGACTTTCAATATTCTCAAAGAAATGTGTTCCTAATGGTGTAATCTTTTCTGGGAAATATAAACCACGATCGGGCGCAATTCCTTTAATAACCGCTTCTTTAAAAGATACTTTAGGTGCTTGTTTATTTAGACTGTAAAAATTCATACTAAAAGTTTTAAAATCAATATTTTAGAGTGTTGAGAATACTTCTATTCTTGGGTATAAAGGGTGAAACAAGTTTGGTTAGCAATCATTTATATCATCAAATTCTTCCATTTGTTGTCGATATTCAAAGAAATCTTCTAAAGTGCTTACTCTTTTTAGTTCAATTGATTTTTCTTCTAAAGTTTCATTTTTTATAAAACCATTTAAACTATTACCTTTTTGTTCCATAAAAATATAATTTTTATATCTGCCACTTTGCCAAGCATCATCAATCAAAATATAGCCATTATTGTTATTGGCAAAAATTTGAAATTTTCGCCATAAACTTTGATCGTATTCATGGTCTTTATATCGTATGATGCTTTTATAATAAATAGCTCCTGTACATTCTTGTTGAAAACTTTGAATGTAAATTTGAATGATTTCGTCGTTTAGAGTGCCTTCAAAAACACTTTCTTTCTTGATTTCTTGAGCGGTAGCTGCTATAGAAAATAAAAAAGTGATATTAATAATGATGTTCCTTAGCATAATTACAATTTTTTTATTCCTTCGGTGTTAATTTTAGAAACATGAACATCATAATCGATGCCTATTTTTTCATACACGTCTGTCATAGCTTGTGCTACTTTTCTAGCCATGGCTTCTCCTTTGCTTAGCGCAAAAATGGAGGGTCCCGAACCTGAAATGCCGCAACCCAAAGCACCTGTTTCTATGGCTTTTTGTTTCACGGCATCAAAACCAGGGATTAAAATAGAACGAATGGGTTCTACAATATGATCTTCTAATGAGCGACCAATTAAATCGTAATCTTCGGTAAACAATCCTGCGATTAAGCCGCCAACATTACCCCATTGTTTAATACCGTCTTCTAGGGAAATAGTAGTTTTTAAAATGCGTCTAGAATCTGATGTTTTTACTTCAATTTGTGGATGAATAACGGTGGCAAACAATTCACTAGGCGTATTAATTTTTACAATATCTAAAGGACTATAACTACGTACCAAAGTAAAACCACCAAATAGGGCAGGAGCTACATTATCGGCATGCGCCACACCACTCGCTAAACGTTCACCTTCCATAGCAAACTTTACGAGTTGTAAGGCTGAAAAAGGTCTTCCAGTTAATTCGTTCATAGCCCAAACAGCGCCAGTAGAACTTGCTGCACTACTGCCAATACCACTGCCAGCCTTTATTTTTTTATAGATTTCTATTTCAAATCCGCCTTGGTAATCACTTGCAGCTAAAAATGCCAGTCCGGCAACACCAGCTACATTCTCTAAGGTTTCAGTGGGTAAATCTTGTCCTGTTAGTTTGGTTATTTTTATACCTTTTTCCTTAGTTTTTCGAACCAACATTTCGTCACCAACGGCATCTAATGCCAAACCAAGCACATCAAAACCACAGGATACATTGGCTATGGTTGCGGGACAAAAAACTCTAATTTCATTATTCATTTATAGTTGCGTTTGAAATGTGACTTAAAACTTTACTACATCAACTCGTTATTCCCCTCCTTTGGAGGTTTAGCCTGCCTGCCGGAAAGGCATGGGGGAGGCCTTAAAAATTCCCGATTCTAATGATATCCGCGAAAATACCAGACGCCGTAACCTCAGCACCCGCACCAGCCCCTTTAATAATCATGGGTTGATTTGGATATCTTTCGGTAAAAAATAAAACGATGTTATCACTACCTTCTAAATTATAAAAATCATGTCCCTTTGGTATTTCTTGTAAACCAACGCTAGCTTTGCCATCTTCGAATTGCGCTACATATTTTAGTTTACAATCTTTTTCAGTGGCGTTTTTGTACATTTTTTGAAAGCTATCTTCATGTTTAATAAGCGACTTGAAAAAATCTTCGTTGTTAGTTGTTTCTAAGCTTTCTTTAGGTAAAAAAGATTCATTTTCAATCTCGTTTATATCAATTTTATTACCGCTTTCCCGAGCTAAAATTAATATTTTTCGCATCACATCAATCCCGCTTAAATCTATTTTTGGGTCTGGCTCTGTGTAGCCTTGTACTTGTGCTTCTTTAACAATGTCATGAAAGGTAGTGGTATCCTTAAAATTATTAAAGACAAAGTTTAAACTACCTGATAATACGGCCTGAATTTTAAGAATTTTATCGCCCGAAGCTATTAAGTTTTTTAAGGTATCAATAATAGGTAAGCCTGCGCCAACATTGGTTTCAAATAAAAATGGCGCATTGTATTTACGAGCCAAATCTTTTAAATTTTTATAATTATCATAGTCCGACGAGCAGGCTATTTTATTACAGGTAACCACCGAAATACTATTTTTTAAATAAAATGCGTAGGTTTCAGAAACATCTGCACTAGCTGTATTATCAACAAAAATGCTATTTCTATAATTTAGCTTTTTAACCGTATCAAAAAAAGTTTCTTTATTCGCTTGTCCACCTTCGTTTAAAACAGTTTCCCATTTTTTAAGTGAAATTCCGTCTTCATCAAAAGCCATCGTTCTAGAATTGGAAATTCCAATAACCCGAATATTGAGTTTAAGATTTTCTCTTAGATATTTTTTTTGTTGCTTTATCTGGTTCAAAAACTTGTTACCCACATTCCCAACACCCATAACAAACAAGTTAAGTTGTTTTGTATTCTCTTCAAAAAATTCTTCGTGAAGGGTATTTAATGCTTTTTTTACATCGTCTTTTACAATTACTGCCGATATATTTCGCTCTGAAGCTCCTTGAGCGATAGCCCTGATATTTACATTGTTTTTCCCTAAAGTACTAAACATTTTACCACTTAGTCCCTGATGATTTTTCATATTGTCGCCAACAAGGGCAATAATCGCTAGGTTTTTTTCGGCAAGGGTAGGTTTAATTTTACCTAAACTAATTTCATATTCAAAAGCTTCGTTGATAATTTCTACCGCTTTATCGGCATCCGCATCCGCAATTCCAATACAAATAGAATGTTCAGAAGAGGCCTGCGTAATAAGTACAACACTTATGGCTGATTGCGATAATACTTCAAAAAAGCGTTTTGAAATACCAGGAATTCCTACCATTCCTGCTCCCTCTAAAGAAAGTAAAGCCATATTTTCTACATGACTGATACCTCTTACGGTTCTCCCTTTTTCATTTTTGCTTTTGGTAATTAAAGTACCTACGTTTTCAGCGTCAAATGTATTTTTAATTACAATTGAAATTCCTTTTGATAGGACTGGTTGTATCGTTGGAGGGTATAGCACTTTAGCGCCAAAATGTGAAAGTTCCATAGCTTCTTCATAAGAAATATGTGGAATTGCCATGGCTTGTTTTACTAATTTTGGATTTGCAGTGTACATACCACTTACGTCTGTCCATATTTCAAGAACTTCCGCATCTACAGCACTGGCAACAATAGCAGCGGTATAATCAGATCCGCCACGACCCAGCGTTGTAGAATTTTGGTTTACAGACGAGGCTATAAAACCAGCCATTACTACTATGTTTTCAGAATTATGATGAAAATATGTCGCACAGTTTTCGTTCGTAATCGTGAAATTTACAATCGCTTTTCCGAAAGTATCATTTGTTTTTATTAGCTCTCTACTATCTTTATAACAAGCATTTAAGTTTTCTACAATAAAGTATTCACTGATGATATAAGAAGATAATAATTCGCCATAACTAACAATTTTATCAGATAGTTTTGGTGTTATTTCACCTATTAAATAAGCCCCTTCAAGCAAGGTTTCTAAGGTATTTAATTCACTTTTTACCTTACTTAACACTTTACTTTGAGATGCTATCGGTATTAATTCTTTAATGGCAGAAAGGTGTCTTTCTTCTATTTCTTTAAGTATGGTTTTATAGGCAGCATCTTGGTTTGAAGCCAGATTGGCAGTTTTTAATAGTAAATCGGTAACACCGCCCAAAGCAGAAACGACTACTATTGTTTTATCAGTTTCAGATTTTGAAACGATATTTTTAACTAAACGTATATTTTGAGCGTTGGCTACAGATGTACCACCAAATTTTAGAACTTTCATTATGGAAAAAATTAAATTGACTATGAGTATTGCATGTAGGATGCAAAAAAAGAAGGACGAGTTTATTTATGAATTACCCCAAAGGGGTTGTAGTGAAGCTCGTGATTTTTATATCACAAGTTGTAAATAAAACTGTAAAATTTTGTGTATTGCCCATTTTGATTCTTTATATCTTTATAAGATATAGCCAAATGTAGTATTTTTGATTTCCTAATCAAATGATTTCAGAAATTTTTACGATATCATCAAATAATCTTAAATATTTTTATTGAATGAAGATTTTTACTACCCAACAAATTTATGATGCTGATAAATTAACCATCGAAAATCAGCAAATAGCCAGTCATGAATTAATGGAGCGAGCCGCTATTCAAATATTTAATTGGCTGCATCTGCGTTTGCAAGGTACCCCTGTTAAAATTCACCTTTTTTGTGGTATTGGTAATAATGGTGGTGATGGTATTTCTCTTGCGCGACATTTAAAAGATCATGGCTATAGCATAGAAGTACATGTAGTGAATTACAGCGACAAAAGATCTGAAGATTTTCTATTGAATTTAAGTCGCTTAAAAGAACGAAAAATTTGGCCTAATTATATTAATTCGGCAACAGTTTTACCTGATATAAATAGTCAAGATATTGTGATTGATGCCATTTTTGGAATTGGCTTAAATCGAGATCCTGATAACTGGGTTATAGCGCTTATAAAACATCTAAATGCCTCAAAAGCATTTGTTTTGTCTGTTGATATTCCTTCTGGTTTGTTTACAGATAAGGGAATCAACAACCAAGAAGCTGTAATTAATGCTAGTTATGTTTTAAGTTTTCAAACTCCGAAGTTGGTATTTTTTCTTCCAGAAACTGGAGTATTTGTGAAGCAATGGGAAGTTTTAGATATTGGGATTGATCCTGAATATTTAATAAAAACAGAATCGGAGTTTGAACTAATCGGTAAAAATGAAGTTTTACCCATTTACATACCTCGTGAAAAATTTTCACATAAAGGAACGTATGGCCATTCTTTGATAATAGGCGGTAGTTATGGTAAAATAGGTGCCGTTCAATTAACTTCAAGAGCCTGTTTGGCTGCTGGAAGTGGCTTGGTAACGGCATTAGTGCCTAAGTGCGGTTACATTCCTTTGCAAACCGCCTTGCCTGAAATTATGGTATTGACAAGCAATAGTGAAGAACTAATTTCTGATATAGATTTCAATTTTACACCTACTGTTATTGGAATAGGTATTGGTTTAGGCACTTCAAAAGAAGTTAAAAAGGCTTTTTCGAGTTTTTTAGGTACTAATAGCGTACAATTAGTAATTGATGCAGACGGCCTAAATTTACTTTCAGAAACTAAAAGTTTATTAAAACAAATGCCTCCAAAATCGGTTTTAACGCCACACCCAAAAGAGTTAGAGCGCTTGATTGGTACTTGGAAAGATGATTTTGAAAAACTTAAAAAAGCAAAAGAGTTTTCCGCCAAATACGATTGTATTTTGGTGCTAAAGGGCGCTAATACCATCACAATTTATCAAAATAAAGGATTTATAAATACCACAGGAAACCCAGGAATGGCTACTGCTGGTAGTGGCGATGTTTTAACAGGTATTATAACCGGACTTATAGCTCAGGGTTATGACACCTTAAAGGCGGCAGTTTTCGGAGTTTATTTACATGGTAGTGCAGGTGATATAGCACTAGAAAGCTACGGATATCAAGCACTAAATGCTTCGGCAATAATTGATGCTTTGGGCTATGCTTATATAGATTTGTTTAAAAGGCCTGAAGCCACTGAAGCAGAAGAAAATAAGGGAACTTAATAGCTTCATTTTTTATATGGAGTTAAATTAATGCTATTTAGCTTTTACTCGTTTTTTTACCCAAGCTAAAGCATTATCATATTCAATAAAAAACTTCATTTGGTTTTTGTAAAACAGCTTTTCTATTTTAAAGTTGTGCATATCTATTTCTTTTACTGAAACAACAGCAAAGGCTTTTAAATTTTCAATCTCACGTATATAAGTGTATACGGTTGGATCAATTGCGTATGAATTTTTTCTAAGGCTTATATAACCAAATTTTTTATTTCTAAAATGTATTTCGGCTATGCCTATAATTTGGTATGCTCTCTCTAAAGTTAGGGTTGCTCCTTCCTCAAAAATAGCTACCATATAGTCTTCGAATACTTGAATTATTCCAGTTTCAAGATGGTATTCACGAACCACGATTTTATTTTTCGATTGTTCAATTTTCATTCCCCTTATTTTGTATAATATGTCTCGCTACGAAGGTAATATTAAGGATGGTGCTCTTATAAAATACTAGATAAAAGGCTTAAATATCGTTCAAGTAACTTTAAAATATAAATGTATTATGATACTTGAAAGTAAAGTAATACACAATATATTGCATTATCTTATTTTAAATTGAGAGTTTGTAATAATTAGAAAGTAATTTTTATGGAATTCATAAACCTTTAAACAAAAAAATACCGCCAATATGTGGCGGTATTTAAATTTTAAGAAATTAATAAAAATTATTCAGCTTTCGATTTCTTTTCAGCTTTTTCAATTTTGATAGTCAACTCTTGTTTTTCTTCATCTAAGTCCATAAAAATAGTATCGCCTTCTTCAAGTTTAGAGCTTACTATTTCTTCGGCAAGGGCATCTTCAATATATTTTTGAATCGCTCTTTTTAGAGGTCTAGCCCCATATTGTTTGTCAAAACCTTTATCAGCAATATAGTCTTTTGCTTTATCAGAAAGTTCTAATTGGTATCCAATATCTTTGATACGAAGTAATAGCTTGCGTAATTCAATATCGATAATCTTATTAATATCTTCTTTTTCTAAAGGATTAAACACTACAACATCATCAATTCTATTTAAAAATTCTGGTGCAAATGCCTTTTTTAGCGCATTTTCGATAACACTTTTCTGGTGAGAATCTGTTTGAGATTTCATCGCAGAAGTTCCAAAACCAACCCCTTGACCAAAATCTTTTAACTGGCGTGCACCAATGTTAGAAGTCATGATAATAATGGTGTTTCTAAAGTCTATCTTACGTCCTAAACTATCGGTTAAAAATCCGTCATCGAGCACTTGAAGCATCATATTAAACACATCAGGATGCGCCTTTTCTACTTCATCAAGTAAAACAACCGCGTAAGGCTTACGACGAACTTTTTCAGTTAACTGTCCGCCTTCTTCATAACCAACATAGCCCGGAGGTGCACCTACTAAACGAGAGATAGCAAATTTCTCCATATACTCACTCATGTCAATACGAATAAGCGCATCTTCAGAATCGAATAATTCTTTAGCTAATACTTTAGCCAATTGCGTTTTACCAACACCTGTTTGCCCTAAAAATATAAATGAGCCTATAGGTTTATTCGGGTCTTTTAGTCCAGCTCTATTACGTTGAATAGCCTTAGCAACTTTGCCTACCGCTTCATCTTGTCCGATTACGCTTCCCTTAATAAGGTTAGGTAGTTCAGATAACTTGGTAATTTCAGTCTGCGCAATTCTATTTACAGGTATACCACTCATCATCGAAACTACATCGGCGACATTGTCCTCGGTAACGGTTTCGCGATGTAATTTACTTTCATCTTCCCATTTTTCTTGCGCAATAGCAAGATCTTTTTCTATTTTTTTCTCGTCATCACGCAGTTTAGCAGCTTCTTCGTAACGTTGCTTTTTAACCACGGTGTTTTTAAGTTCACGAACATCTTCAAGTTGTTTTTCTAACTCTAAGATTTGTTTCGGAACATCCATGTTAATAATATGTACTCTAGATCCTGCCTCATCTAAAGCGTCAATAGCTTTGTCTGGCAAAAATCGATCTGTCATATACCTATTTGTTAACTTTACACAAGCAATAATAGATTCATCAGTATAAGTAACATTATGGTGATCTTCATATTTACCTTTAATATTCTGTAGAATTTCGATCGTTTCGTCTACGGTAGTAGGCTCTACAATTACCTTTTGAAATCTGCGCTCTAAAGCACCATCTTTTTCTATATATTGTCTGTATTCGTCTAAGGTTGTAGCACCAATACATTGAATTTCACCTCTTGCTAAAGCAGGTTTAAACATATTTGATGCATCTAAACTTCCGGTGGCACCACCAGCGCCAACAATGGTATGAATTTCATCAATAAAAAGAATAATATCATCATTCTTTTCCAATTCATTCATTACTGCTTTCATACGCTCCTCAAACTGACCGCGATACTTTGTGCCGGCAACTAAGGAAGCCAAATCAAGCGTAACCACTCTTTTTCCGTAAAGTATGCGTGATACTTTTTTGTTGATAATACGAAGTGCTAAACCTTCTGCAATGGCAGATTTACCAACACCAGGCTCACCAATTAACAGAGGGTTGTTCTTTTTTCTTCTACTTAAAATCTGAGAAACCCGTTCAATTTCTTTTTCTCTACCAACAACAGGATCTAATTTGTTTTCTTCTGCCATTTGCGTTAAATCACGGCCAAAATTATCTAAAACAGGCGTCTTAGATTTTTTGTTACCTTTTTGATTAGCAGCACCACCAAAAGAAGCATCTTTACTTTCTCCTGGTTCATCGGCATCATTTGAAAAAGATTCAGACGTAGGTGGGTCTATATAATCGTCGTCACTTGTAATCATTGATTTAAATTGTTCTTTAACCCCATCATAATCTACCTTAAGTTTGTGTAATAACTTAGTAGTTGGGTCGTTTTCGTTTCTTAGAATGCACAATAATAAATGAGCAGTGTTTATTGACGAACTCTGAAACAACTTAGCTTCTAAAAAGGTTGTTTTCAAAGCACGTTCTGCTTGTCTTGTTAAGTGCAAGTTTTTTTTATCTTTTTGCATAGGCGTTGCATTCGGATTTGCAGGACTCAAAATCTCTACCTTTCTTCTAAGGTGATTTAAGTCTACATCCAATGCATCTAAAATACTTATTGCTTTTCCGTTTCCATCTCTCAAAAGACCCAGCATTAAGTGCTCCGTACCTATAAAATCGTGACCAAGTCTAAGTGCTTCTTCCTTACTGTAAGCAATTACATCTTTTACTCTTGGTGAAAAATTATCATCCATATATCTTACTTTCGACATTAAAAATAGTAAATCTATCTCAAACTATAACAAATACTGTACCTATATTCGATAAAGATGCCATAAATAACGTAAAAACCTCCTATAAGGAACAAGTGTTGATTCTTTTTATTACTAACATCATCTCTTTTTAATGTTGATAAATTTTTAAATAAACTATGTGATAGTTGCATTGAAGGCTTCGATTTTCTGTATATTGGCATGTTTTTTAACCTAGTAAATAATATAAGATTTTAAAATGGCAGAAGGAGAAAAATTAATTCCTATCAACATAGATGATGAAATGAAATCCGCTTACATTGATTATTCAATGTCGGTCATTGTGTCACGTGCATTACCAGATGTTAGGGATGGTTTAAAACCAGTACATAGAAGAGTTTTATTTGGAATGTATGAGTTGGGCGTAAGGTCAACAAGTGCCCATAAAAAATCTGCTCGTATTGTAGGTGAAGTTTTAGGTAAGTATCACCCTCATGGCGATACTTCGGTTTACGATTCTATGGTGCGTATGGCACAAGAGTGGAGTTTGCGTTATATGCTCGTTGATGGGCAAGGTAACTTTGGTTCAATTGATGGTGATAGTCCGGCAGCAATGCGTTATACAGAGGCCCGTATGCGCAGAATAGCCGATGATATGTTGGCAGATATTGATAAAGATACAGTAGATCATCAGTTGAATTTTGATGATACTTTAAAAGAACCAAAAGTATTACCTACGAGAATACCAAATCTTTTGGTAAACGGTGCTTCAGGTATTGCGGTAGGTATGGCAACAAATATGCCTCCACACAACTTATCAGAAGTTGTTGATGGCACTATTGCTTACATCGACAATAATGAAATCACCATAGATGAGCTTATTACTCATATAAAAGCTCCAGATTTTCCAACTGGTGGTATTATATATGGTTATGATGGTGTAAAAGAGGCTTTTCATACGGGTCGTGGTCGTGTTGTTATGCGAGCAAAAGCTAGTTTTGAAGAAGTTCAAGGTAGAGAATGTATCATTATAACTGAAATTCCGTATCAGGTGAATAAAGCTGATATGATTAAAAAAACAGCTGACCTTGTCAACGATAAAAAAATAGAAGGAATTTCTACGATTAGAGATGAATCTGACAGAAACGGTATGCGTGTCGTTTATATCTTGAAAAGAGATGCTATTCCTAACATTGTTTTAAACACTTTATATAAATATACAGCCTTACAGTCTTCTTTTAGTGTTAATAATATTGCATTGGTAAACGGAAGACCTCAAATGTTGAATGTGAAAGAAATGATTCATTATTTCGTTGAGCATAGGCATGAAGTAGTGGTGCGTAGAACGGAATTTGAGTTAAAGAAAGCAGAAGACAGAGCACATATTTTAGAAGGATTAATTATCGCTTCTGATAATATTGATGAGGTAATAAAAATCATTAGAGCCTCTTCTAATGCTGATGAAGCAAGAGAGAATTTAATGGAACGCTTTAAGCTGTCAGAAATACAAGCTAAAGCCATTGTTGAAATGCGTCTACGCCAGTTAACAGGCCTAGAACAAGATAAATTACGTTTAGAATACGAAGAAATTTTAAAAACTATTGAAGATTTAAAAGACATTTTAGCCCGTAAAGAGCGAAGAATGCAAATAATTAAAGATGAGCTTTTTGAGGTAAAAGAAAAATACGGAGATGCACGTCGTTCAGAAATAAATTTTGCAGGAGGCGATTTAAGCATGGAAGATATGATTCCTGATGAGCAAGTAGTCATTACTATATCACATGCAGGATATATTAAACGCACGCCATTATCAGAATATAAAACTCAAAATAGAGGTGGTGTAGGCCAAAAAGCGTCTTCGACAAGAAATGAAGATTTCCTAGAACATTTATTTGTTGGTACTAACCACCAATATATGTTGTTCTTTACGCAAAAAGGAAAATGTTTTTGGATGCGTGTGTATGAAATTCCCGAGGGCAGTAAATCATCTAAAGGAAGAGCTATTCAAAATTTAATTAGTATTGAAAGCGATGATAGTGTTAAGGCATTTATTTGTACCCAAGACCTAAAAGACGAAGAATATGTAAATAGTCATTATGTAATTATGGCTACTAAGAAAGGTATTGTTAAGAAAACTTTATTAGAGCAATACTCAAGACCACGCCAAAATGGCATAAATGCGATTAGTGTTAGAGAAGATGACGAATTATTAGAAGCAAAACTAACAACAGGTACTAGCGAAATATTTTTGGGTTTAAAATCTGGTAAAGCTATTCGTTTTGAAGAAAGTAAAACCAGACCAATGGGGCGTAATGCTTCTGGTGTTCGAGGAATTACTTTACAAGATGAGACTGATGAAGTAATTGGGATGGTTTCAGTGCATAATTTTGAAGAAGAAATATTAGTAGTTTCTGAAAAAGGGTATGGAAAAAGATCTAGTATAGACGATTATCGCGTAACTAATAGAGGAGGAAAAGGAGTAAAGACGATTTCTATCACAGAAAAAACAGGAGGATTAGTAGCCATCAAAAATGTATCTGACGCAGATGATTTAATGATTATTAATAAATCAGGAATTGCCATACGTATGAGTGTTGAAGATTTACGTGTAATGGGCAGAGCAACACAAGGGGTTCGTTTAATTAATATAAAAGGAAACGATTCTATCGCAGCAGTAGCTAAAGTTATGAAAGACGAAGATGCTGTTGATGAAGCTGAAATTGGTGATTTAGACGTAAATCCAGAAAATGGCACGGCTCTTGATAATACAGAAAACGAAACAGAATAATAAACACTAAATTTTAAATAAATACATTAAAAAAGATGAAAACTAAAATTTTAATATTGGCAGCAATGTCATACACCATGGTCGGTTTTTCACAAAAGAGTGAGATCAAAGCGTTAGATAAGGCCTTAAAATCAGGCAATATGGCAGAGGCAAAGTCAGCGATACAAAGTGCAGAAGCCTTATTGGGTAGTGCCGATGAAAAAATGAAAGCACAATTCTACTTTTTAAAAGGTGAAACCTATGGGCAATTAGCAAAAAAAGGTGATGCAAGTGCTTTTGATACAGCAATTAACGCTTACAGAGAAGCCATATCAATAGAAAAAGAGTCGGGCAAAGTTAGTTACACTGGAGAAGCAAGACAAAAACTTACAGCATTAACAGGTGATCTTGTAAATGCCGCAGTTAAAGACAACGAAGATGAAAAATTTATCGAAGGTGCTGAGAAGTTGTACAAGGCTTATAATTTAAGTCGTAAAGACACCGTATACTTGTATTACGCAGCAAGTGGTGCTGTTAATGGTAAAGATTATGAAAAAGCACTAAAATATTATAACGAACTTAAAAAAATAGGTTATGACGGTTCTGAAATTAAATATACAGCTGTAAATATTGAGACTGGTGAAACAGAGGAAATGAGTGAACAACAGAGAGATTTGATGGTGAAATCAAAAACATATAAAGATCCAAAGGAAGAGAAATCACCTTCAAAAAGCTCTGAAATTGTTAAGAATATTGCATTAATATACACACAATTAGGGCAAGATGACAAAGCTTTAGAGGCTTATAAAGATGCGAGAGCTGATGATCCGAATGATGTAAACTTAATTTTAAATGAAGCTAATTTATATTTTAAATTAGGTGATAAAGATAAGTTTAAGTCTTTAATGGCAGAGGCAACAGCATTGCAACCTGATAATGCAGATTTATTTTATAATATAGGGGTCGTGAATATGGAGCAAGGCAATATAGAAGAAGCTAGAAAAGCCTACTACAGAGCATTAGAAATTAATCCTGGTTACGTAAATGCGCAATTGAATCTTTCTACAACGTATGTAAATGAAGGAAATGGATTAATTGATTCAATGAATTCACTAACAAACTCTAGAGCCGATATTGCCAAATACGACGTATTAAAAGAGCAAAAAGACGATTTGTTTAGAAGAGGTGCTTCGGTTTTAGAAGATGCTTTAAAATTAAACCCTGGTAATCAAGGAATTTTAGAGCAACTTAAAAATATTTATGGTGCTTTAGGTGATAATGATAACTTTATGAGATTAAAGAAATTAATTGGTGAGTAATTTTACCATTTAATTTAATTCTATAAAAATAAAGCCTTTACATATATGTAAAGGCTTTATTTTTTTATAACACATTTGGACAGTTTTAAATGTTATCTTCTCTCAATTATTATTGCAGATGCACCACCGCCACCATTGCATATAGCCGCAGCACCAATTTTAGCTTTTTGTTGCGTTAGAATATGTATTAAAGTAACTAATATTCTAGCGCCAGAGCAACCCAATGGATGTCCTAAAGAAACTGCTCCTCCATTTACATTTACATTTTTATCTGTTAAACCTAATAGTTTCATATTCGCTAAACCTACTACAGAAAAAGCTTCGTTAAACTCAAAAAAATCAACTTCTTCGATCGAGATATTTGCCTTGCTAAGGGCTTTGGGTAATGCTTTTGCAGGTGCCGTTGTAAACCATTCTGGTTCATGAGCTGCATCTGCATAACTAACGATAGTAGCTAAAGGTTTTAAACCCAATTCTTTTGCTTTGTCTTCGCTCATTAAAATCAGAGCAGCCGCACCGTCATTAATAGTAGAAGCGTTTGCTGCAGTTACCGTACCGTCTTTAGTGAAAGCGGGCCTTAAGGATGGTATTTTGTCAGTTTTGACATTGGTATACTCCTCGTCAACAGAAACTATGATGGGCTCTCCTCGTCTTTGAGGAACCTCAACAGGCACCACTTCATCGTTGAAAAATCCTTTTTTCCAAGCTTCTTCTGATCGATTGTAAGATTGAATCGCAAAGTTATCTTGATCTTCTCTACTAAAATTATATTTACTTGCGCATGCATCTGCTGAAACACCCATGGCATTCTTGTCGTAAGCATCTACTAGCCCGTCTTTTTGCATACCATCTTCCAATGATGTAGGTCCAAATTTTTGACCA
The DNA here is from genome assembly GCA_030731855.1 of Cellulophaga sp. Classification (GTDB taxonomy): domain Bacteria; phylum Bacteroidota; class Bacteroidia; order Flavobacteriales; family Flavobacteriaceae; genus Cellulophaga. The sequence goes on from JANQTG010000052.1 coordinate 55,130, forward strand.
TTTCTAATATGAACATAATGAGGTATTAAACTCATATTTTCCATACCACCAGCAACAATAATATTGGCATCACCGAGTGCAATAGCTTGTGCTGCTTGCATAACGGCTTTCATACCCGATGCACAAACTTTATTAATTGTTGTGCAAGGTACGGTATTTGGAATACCTGCATATAAAGCAGCTTGCCTTGCTGGCGCTTGCCCTGTTCCGGCTTGTACTACATTACCCATAAGTACTTCATCCACTAATTTTGGGTCTAGTTTAATTTTATCTAATGCTCCTTTAATCGCAATAGCTCCAAGTTTTGGCGCGGTAATAGTTGATAAACTTCCCATAAAACTTCCAATAGGTGTTCTAACTGCGGAAACAATGACTACTTTTTTCATTTTTTTAATTATTTAGTATTGCGAAATTAATAAATTAAAGTACAACCTGCTTGTTGAGGTTGCAGTATTCTAAAAAGTTTAGCATTTACGTTCGTAATTTCCTTTTTTTTATTTAAAATAACTGTTTTGCTTTAGGGTAAAATTTTACTTTACACGATGGTATGTTATTATTTTTTACTTTTGAATTAACTTACACAAATACATGAATAGTTTTTTAGAAAATCTTTACAAGAAACAATCGATAATCTATAAGTATATTATTTATTTAGTATCTATAATACTTATTGTTTTCTTTTTTCCCAAAGGTGGTAAATTTAAATATGAATTTCAGAAAGATAAACCTTGGCAATACGAAAATTTTTATGCGCCTTTTGATTTCTCTATAAAAAAAACTAAACAAGAAATTGACGAAGAGAAGCAATTGATAAAAGACAATCAAAAGCTTTATTTTAATTATGATAATACTATAGTAAAACAAGTATATGACGCTTATAATCAAGAAATAAATATTTTATTTGAAGGAGATAAAAGTATTAATGATACTCGAAAAAAGTTTTTAATAAGTGTAGGTCTTCAAATTTTAGAGGAGCTTTATACTAATGGTATTATAGAAGATTTATCAGAAATAACCTCAGCTAAAACCATAAACTTGGTTCAAAATAACGAAGCAAGAAAACTAAATTCAGATAATTTACTTAGTCAAAAAGATATACCACGAACCACTAAACAGCTGCTAGATAAGAATAATTTACTTATTTTATCAGACCAATATGAACAACTATTTTTTAATGTAGTAAAGCAAAATGTTTTTTTTGATGTTGAGTTATCAAAAAAAATTGTTGATGATGAACTTTCAAAAATTTCTTACACACGTGGTGCTATAGACCAAGGTAAATTAATCATTGCTAAGGGTGAAATTGTATCTTCTAATGAATACAAAATATTAAATTCAATAAAAAGTGAGTACGAATCAGAATTGTGGGATACTAAGAATAACAATTACTATTTTATTCTATTTGGATATGCAATACTGGTAGCCTTAGTTTTAATGATGTTGCTTTTGTTTTTAAAGAAATACCGAAGAAACATTTACGAAAACAATACTAAGGTCACTTTTATTTTTTTCAATATATTGTTTATGGTGTTGATTACAACGCTGCTCGTAAAGTATAATGAAGCGCTTGTATTTGTGATACCGCTATGTATTTTGCCACTAATTTTAAAAACTTTTTTTGATGCTAGATTAGGCTTATTTGTGCACGTGTTGGTAGTGCTTATTTTGGGATTTGTAGTTCCGAATAGCTTTGAGTACGTGTTTCTTCAAATTATTACAGGAATTGTTACCATTTTAACTGTTTCAGAGCTTTACAAAAGAGCAAACCTTTTTATATCGGTAGGCCAAATTACTTTAATATACATCATTGGATATTTTTCTTTTCATATGATTCACGAAGGTAATTTTGAAAACGTAGAGTGGTTGGTATTTGGTTTGTTTTTGCTCAACGGAATGATAACGCTATTTGTACAACCCTTAATTTATATTTACGAGAAAGCTTTTGGTTTAGTTTCAGACGTTTCTTTGTTAGAGCTTTCAGACACAAATTCTAAACTTTTGAAGGAATTGTCAAATAAGGCACCAGGAACTTTCCACCATTCATTACAAGTAGCAAACTTGGCAGAAGCCGC
>JANQTG010000053.1:0-4419 GCA_030731855.1 Cellulophaga sp.
TCTATTTTGATGGGCGAATTTGCTATTTTTTGATACAATAGTTCCTTTACTTCAAAATCATCTGGCAAGAGTTTATTCCTATACATTTCTAAATTTAACTTGCTTATTTCTATTGCTTTTACACGAAGTAAGCTCGAATCTTTATACTTCTTATATTGCGTGCCCTCTATTTCGATGCTTGGGATGGTAAGGTCAATAAAATCGCGCTCTTTTGTTACTTTGCTTTGCAGCCTTACTTTATCATATTTTGAGACTAATTGAAACCCTTTAACCACAAGCTTTTCATCGGTGTACAAACTGTCTATTTTAAATTTTTCAAACGGACTCACATCTGCATAAATTGCTCCTGAATTTATTTGATAGCTTGTATATTCAAAAGGTATTTTTGAGGCCAAAGAAGCCTTATCTAAACTAAAATTTTCGAAAGTTACATTTAGGTTTTTAAGCGCTATCAAAATACTGTCATTTTCAGCATCAAGCTGTGTAAAATTGCTGTTTTTGAGGATTATTTTTTTTATGGTAATCTTTTTATTAAAATCTGTCACCTCAGGTTTTGAGCTGTTTAAGCTGTCTTTCTTCACAAGAACACCTTCTACAGCATCAAATAAAACAGTATTCATCTTAAAGTTTCCTGATTGTACATAACTCAGATAATCAAAGCCTTCAATTTCTAGACGATTCATTTTTAGGGGAGTTTTCATTATACTTTCTCCTTTTGCCTTTACCTGAAGAGAACTAATATGTATCGCTCCAAAAAATAGATTAAGGCTTACATCATCATATTGAATTTGGAAACTGTCGCCCGCTTTTTCTTTAAGCGCTGTTTCAATGGCATTCTTAATACTAAAGTGTAAGGCTACATACGCAATGATCAAAAGAGCTAAAATTGCCGATAAAATTTGAATTGTTTTTTTGATGGTATTTGTCATTTTTATCATTAAACTATCGATTGTAAACTTCTAATAATTAAGGCAAATACCGCAATTCAATCGGTTTTTTAATTAACTGTAATAGAGATGTATTTAAAACTTTTACAAATAAATTAGTACTATTGTGTATTCAATACTAAACAAAAAATTTATGCCCAAAGGTATTTTTATACTGTATGTTTTAGTGACACTTTGGGCCATTGGCAGTATCATCTTACACGGTTCAAGAGCCACAAAATCTCTAAGTTGGCTTTTAACGGTTATGGTGATCCCCTTCGGAGGGCCACTGTTATACTATTTATTTGGTGTAAACCGAAGAAAATTTAGATTTTTTAGACTCCAACAAACCGAGAAAAGAAAGCTTTACAATGAAAATTATAATCAATTAGAAAGCTCCGAAGAAGCGGCTGAAATTGCAGATCCTAAATACTCAAAACTTTCAAAATTAATTAAAGAAAATTGCTTCTTTTCAGCGTATGCTAACAATAAAGTGATGATTTTTAATGATGGTAAAGAAACTTTTGATGCCATTTTTAAGGCTATAGAAAAAGCCGAAAAATTTATTCACTTACAGTATTACATTTTTGAAAAAGGGGAAATCAGCGATCGTTTTTATGTTCTGTTAGAAGAAAAAATTAAAGAAGGTGTAGAAGTTAGACTTATTTACGACGCTGTAGGTAGTTTTTCTTTTAAAGACAAAACCATTAAAAAATTCAAAAAAATTGGCGTAAAGGCTTACCCTACAATGCCCTTACGTTTCGGTAATTTACTTTTTACCTTAAATTACCGGAACCACAGAAAAATTGTTATTGTTGATGGTTTGGTTGGTTTTATTGGTGGTGTTAACGTATCCGACAAGTACATTACCAAAACAGGTTTAGGTATTTGGAAAGATATGCATTTACAAATTGAAGGCCCGGCCGTAGATAGTATTCATAGAGTTTTTATAAAAGACTATCATTTTGCTAGCGATGAAGAGCTTTTACTTAACGAAAAATACTTACCTAAAAACCCCTCAAAAGGCACTTCAAGCATCCAAATCGTAACGAGTGGCCCAGATTCTAAACAACCCGCCGTAATGCAACAGTATATTGCCATGATGAATAGCGCTACCAAATCTATTTTTATAGCCAACCCTTATTTTATTCCTGGTACAACTGTTTTACAAGCGGTAAAAATAGCTGCATTAAGTGGTATTAAAGTCAGCTTATTAATTCCTGGGGAATCTGACTCTATTATGGCGAAATACAGCATGTTCTCGAGCTTTGAAGAATTATTAGAAGTGGGCGTGAATATTTATCTACGCGACGATTTTTCGCATAGTAAAGTAATTTTGATCGACGAAGAAGTTGCTTCTATAGGTTCTGGTAATTTTGACCATCGCAGTTTTGAACATAATTTTGAAGCAAATGCTTTAGTTTATGATAAAGACGTGGTAGAAAAAATTTGTACAGAATTTAAATCGTATTTTGATACTAATGATACTATAGATTACGAGACCTTCAAAAACAGATCTATCCTTCGAAAATTTTTAGAAGGTTTGGCAAAATTTTTTAGTCCGTTATTGTAAAAGAACATTACTTTTTTAACCTTAACAATCAGACTAATTTTAAATTCGTTTAAGGTAAATATCTCCATAGAGCCTAAGTACATTTGTGATACTAACAAAATAAAATAGATTAAAATGAAACACCTTATAGGAGTACTAGTTTTTGCAATTATGGCATCTTTTTCAGCTCAGGCTCAATCCATTTCAAAGAATGCTTTGGGTTTAAGACTTGGTGATAATGACGGATTTGGCGGAGAAGTATCTTATCAAAGATATTTAAAGGAAAATAACAGATTAGAGTTCGATTTAGGATGGAGAAGTTCTAATAATATCGATGCCTTTAAACTAGTTGGTTTATACCAATGGGTGATGCCCATAGAAAATAGATTTAATTGGTTTGTGGGTGTAGGTGCTGGTTTAGGTTCTTTCGATTCTGGCCAAAATGATGGTACTTTTGCTTTAGTGGCAGGAGATATCGGGATTGAATATAATTTTGATTTTCCGCTAATTTTATCGCTAGATGTTCGTCCAGAATTAGGTTTTAATGATAGTTATTCAGACGATTTAGATTTAGATATCGCTCTAGGTATCAGATACCAATTTTAGGAAAATGAAAAAAATAGTTAAAAATGAATATAAAAAGTGGCTTCTAGCCACTTTTTGCGTTTTTATACCAATAGTTGCCATTTATATGCAAGAAACTAGCACAAAACATATCATTCCAAAAGCCATAAAGGTAGAAGCCTTAAAAGCACTTTCGTACTATCCAGAACTAAAGCATACCGCAATCGAATTTAAGTTTAAAAACGATATTAAAAAATCCATTATGCAAGCGCAACCCACTTTTTGGAGCTTACTCAAAGCGAAAAAAAATAGAAGCTATAAAATCTTTATCAGCGAATCGTTTCAAATTGAAGGGAGGCAGTTTTCTACCGCTGACATTCCTAAAAACGTACTCATTGGTTGGCTAGGTCATGAACTTGGACATGTTATGGATTATAGGGATCGCAGTAGTCTAAATTTAATTTGGTTTGGAATTAAATACACCTTTTCTGACTCTTATATTAAAGAAGCTGAACGTGCAGCTGACACCTATGCTGTAGAAAAAAATATGGATGGGTATATTCTAGAAACTAAAAACTTTATTCTAAACCATACCGATTTATCCGAAGCTTATAAAGATAGAATCAAAAAATATTACCTCTCTCCTGACGAAATTGTAAAACTAGTCGAAGACCGAGACCTCGATGCAGCCCTCGAAAGTGAACATTAAATTTCACTAACAAACGCTTCCCACTCTTTAAATTTCTCTTCTCCCATTACCCGTTCCATTTTAACTTGTCCACCTTTTTTCTTATTTCTGGCATTCCATTTATGAAAGACTGAAGGCGAAATTAAACTCACTTTTACGCCTTTCAGCGCTTTAGATCTTGCTACTTTGTAATTCTTATTTGCTTCTTTTAAAAACGCGTCTAATGCTTCAGCTACCTTTTCTTCGTTTAAGTTCGTTTCACAACCCAAATACCAACTGTGGTAAAAATCGTCCTCATAGCGCTTGGCACATAAGGTGTATTCGGGAATTTTAACATCAAAAACCGACTCTAATTGATTCACAGCAGCATCTAACTTTTGCACAGACAATTGAGAACCCACCGTATTTAGAAAGAATTTTGTTCTGCCGGTAATTTTAATTTCAGCACGCTCTACATGTGTAAATTCAATAGTATCACCAATAAGGTAACGCCAAGCACCAGAAACCGTACTGATGACCAATGCATAATCTTGGTTTAAGACTACTTCTGATAAATTCAATGAAGGCGCATCATCGGTTAAAGAACCGTCACTTTTAATGTACTTAGGCTCAAAGGGAATAAACTCAAAGTAAATTCCATTATTCGTTACCAATTTCATGGCATCGGTTTCTGGTCTTGTTTGAAAAGC
>JANQTG010000053.1:4519-6216 GCA_030731855.1 Cellulophaga sp.
ATTTTTTGAACACGCTCATCCCAGTCTTCTATTTGAGCAATTTCTTCGCCTGGCTTGTAATAACTTCTAAACCAAAACGGAATATTACTAGCACTTATGCCACTAATTTCCCCTTCTAAATGATTTTCTTTTTTGGTTAAATCTGTAGAACTCCCCAACATCAGAATCCCTTTTTCAAAAAATTCTGCGGGTAAGTTAAAATTCGCTAAAGCCGCTACTTGGGCAATTCCTGTATCACGAATAGCCGTAATCATCTCATTGGTTACCGGTATTTTTTTACTGGTTTTTCCAGTAGTTCCTGAACTTAATGCGTAGTAGTCTGGAATTCCGGGCCAGGTGACATTTTCTTCGCCATCGTGAAGTTTATACCACCATTCTGAATTGATTTTATCATAATCAAAATAAGGGATTGCTTCTGAAAAATCTTTTAAAATTTGCTTTGATTGCAGTAGCGTACTAAACCTGTACTGTTTACCAAAGGCGGTATTTTCAGCCATTTCAAGCAGTTTTTTTAAAACTTCTTTCTGCTCGTCGATTGGGTTAGACGCTGGAGTTAAAGCATCTTTTAAGTCGATAACTCTTTTAATTATTTCGCCTAGAATTGCCATAGATGTGGTTTTATAACTTAAAAATCGGCAAGAATTAAGGTCTCTTACCGACTTTTTATTTTGATTTTTTATGATGCGGACTTATTACGCATCAACCACTTGTTTCTCGTGTTTTCCTTCTCGGATTTCTTCTATTATTTTGGCAATAAATGCAGGTAAATCGTTGGGGTTTCTGCTGGTTACTAGGCCATTATCTACCACTACTTCTTTATCCATCCAAGTGGCGCCGGCGTTTAAAATATCGTCTTTAATGCTTTTGTAAGACGTTACTTCTCTGTCTCCAATAACCCCTGCGCTGATTAACAACCACGGGGCGTGGCAGATTGCTGCAACCGGTTTGTGACTTTTAAAGAAATTGCGAATAAATTGTAGGGCATCTTCATCTATCCTTAACACATCAGGATTTATAACTCCGCCTGGTAATACCAAAGCATGATAATCTGTCTCGTCAGTATCTTTGATTAATTGATCTACAGCGATTGTTTTTCCCCAATTTCCATTTTCCCAACTTTTTATGTCGCCTTCTTTATTGGAAATAATATGCACCTCAGCGCCTTGGTTTTTTAAAGCGTTTAAAGGTTCAAATAATTCTGAAGCTTCAAATCCGTCTGAGGCTAAAATGGCTACTTTCTTATCTTGTAATTTCATGTTTTGTGTTTTTAAGATTACTATTCTTTTTCATCATACGCTTTCGAGTACTCACTCGTAAAATTAGTAGTAATTACCAGAAAAGGGGTGCTGTAATGCATCTTTGTTGAACGGAAATAGAAAGGTGCTTGGAGTGTAAAAGCGGTATCCAAATCTTTTTATAATAGAAAGTTCTGAGAATTTTTACTTAGGTATTTAGCTCATACTTCGGTACTACAACTCTGATACACAGATGGTAAGTAGCTAAAGAACTGGCCTATTTTGAAAAAAAGTATATTTTAATCCGCTATTTATTACAGAATTCTTATTAGTTTACTGATGGGCTTGCATATTTACTAAATGTGCATGCACTTCATCGAAATGTGTTAAAATAAGATCTAAAACAGTTCACTTATCGTATATATTTGCATTATAACGATAAAATGAATGACTTGTAAGTAA
>JANQTG010000054.1:0-1870 GCA_030731855.1 Cellulophaga sp.
TATAATTTTTAAACCATTCTAATACCTCAATGGTATTATAAATAGCATTATCCTCGTTAGGATGCGCTGCATGAGAAGGCGTACCTTTTACAACCGCATCAAAAACTACGAGCCCTTTTTCGGCAATCGCTAAATTCATTAACGTAGGTTCACCTACAATCGCTACATCAATTTTTGGTAGGTTTGGTAAAAGTCCCCTTAAGCTATTTTTACCTGCGTTTTCTTCTTCTGCTGAGGCGACCATTAAAATATTATGACTTAAATTTTCAGTGGCATAAAAATGGGTAAATGTTGCTATTAGTGAAACTAAACACCCACCAGCATCATTACTTCCCAAACCATATAATTTACCATCTTCTATATGTGGGTGAAAAGGGTCTTTGGTATATGCTTGATTTGGTTTTACTGTATCGTGATGCGAGTTTAAAAGTAAGGTTGGTTTGCTGTCATCCCAGAATTTATTTTTAGCGTACACATTGTTGTTTTCTCTCGTAAAAGGAATACTAAAAAAAACAAACCAGTTTTGAATGGCTTCCGCTGTTTTGTCTTCTTCTTTTGAAAAAGAAGGAATGCTAATCAGTTCTTTTAAAAGTTCAATGGCTTTCTCCGTAAGTTGTTGTTGATTCATCTTATAAAGTTATAGTGGTAAATAAAGTCACTTCTTTTTTTAACATGTCTAAATCGCCTAAACACACTTTATGTACTTTGTTATTTAAGGCATGAAAGCAATTTTCTAATTTAGGGAGCATGCCATCTGCTATTATTTTTTGATCTAATAATTCTTTATATTTTTCCGAATTGATATGTTTTACAACTGAATTTTCATCATTAATAGATAATAAAACACCCTTTTTTTCAAAGCAATAATACAAGGTAGTTTCGTAAAGTTCACTCATACCAATAGCTATTTCAGAAGCAATAGTATCGGCATTGGTATTTAAAATTTGACCTTTTCCATCGTGGGATAAAGCACAAAAAACAGGTGTAAGATTCGCTTTTAAAAGCGAATCAATCAAAGTTGCGTTCACACCATCAATATCACCTACAAAACCATAATCTATTTCTTTTACTGGGCGTTTATGTGCCTGAATAGCATTACCATCAGCGCCACTTAATCCAATCGCATTACAATCATTAGCTTGCAATTTAGCCACAATAGTTTTATTCGCTAATCCGCCATAAACCATAGTAATAATATCAATACTTTCAGCATCGGTTATGCGTCGACCATTTACTAATTTAGATTCCACTCCTAATTTTGAAGCTAATTCTGTAGCCAATTTTCCACCACCATGTACTAATATTTTTGGTCCTTCTAGTTTAGAAAACAAAACTAAAAACTGGTCTAATTCTGCAGTATTTTCAATCACATTTCCACCAATTTTCACGATTGATAAGCCCCTCCCAGCCTCCCCGAAGGGGAGGAGTTCTGTTCTGTTTTTGTTTGCTTCTTTCATTTTATGCTGAATTTTTTTCAGTGTATATTTTTAAAGTTATCATTCTTTCAAAGAAAATGAATGGCAAAAACGAAGTGTTTGTGAATTGTCATGTTTTTTTTGGTTTAAGGAATAAGGCTTGCGTTTTCAACCCCTCCGATTTTACATCCTGCCTGCGGCGATGTAAAACCACCTCCCCTCATCTGAGGGGAGGAGTTCTTTTTTATTTTGTTTCAGTTTCCTTCGATCATTTCATGGTAAACTTGTTTCAGTTTTGATTTTTGAGTTCCCCTCCTTTGGAGGGGTTAGGGGAGGATTTTTAGCATCCTCTTCAAAACCACTTGCACGGCATACGTTCTATTATTCGCCTGTTTAATCGCTAAAGATTGGTCGCTGTCTAAAACTGCGTCTTCTACAATTACATTTCTACGAAC
>JANQTG010000054.1:1970-22546 GCA_030731855.1 Cellulophaga sp.
GGATGCCCAACAGAACTTTCCATATTTACCACAGGAATATTTGCATACTTTTTGAAACCATTTAAGACCAATTCAGCTTCGTCTTTAGCTTTATCCGTTAAGGATGCAAAAGCTCGAATAGCGACAATATCGCAATATTGAGCGACTACCTGAGCGGCCTCTTTTATATGTTCAGAAGTACTTTGATCCATAATTGTACCATCTTCATATTCCAAAGCCCAACCTTCACTACCAAAATTCATTACCATAACTTCTAAACCTAAATTACTAGCTGCTTTTTGAGTACTGAGGCGAGTTCTAAGGCTATTATTAAAAAATAAGAGGCAGATGGTTTTTCCTTTACCTAGTTTTTTAAAAGCTTTAGGTTTTTCTTTTAAAGCTCTGGCTTCTGTTACCCAATCGGATAGCGAATCTATATCTTGAATGCTGGTAAAATTTTTCATCTGCTGCTATTTATTTGTTCTTTAGAGTAAAAAATATAATTTTCTCTACACTTTACTTTATTTTAGTAAAGTTACTTTTTCCTTCAAAAGCGTCTGTAATAAAATTATCTTTTAAACCGTTGATAATCCAGGTTTCAATATTGGCGCTTTTGGCAATGGTGGCCGCTTCTATTTTCGATTGCATGCCGCCGGTACCGTGGGTTGATTTTTGAGTATCTACTTCGTTTATTAAATCATTCAAGTTCAAGACCTCTTTAATGGTTTCAGGCATTTTTTTTATGAAGGACTCTTTGGTATAAACACCATCGGTATTGGTAGCAATTATTAATAAATCGGCTTCCAATAAAGCTGCGGTAAGTGCTGCTAATTTATCGTTATCGCCAAACTGAATTTCATCTGTGGCGACCGTATCATTTTCGTTAATAATCGGAATAAAATTATTGGCGACTAAAACGTCAATCGTATTTTTAATGTTCGATTTTGCTTTCGGATTTTCAAAATCGGAATACGATAACAAACACTGTGAAGTAAACAAACCCAATTCTCTGAAATTTTCTTGATAAATACGCATCAAATGGGGTTGTCCGATGGATGCCAACGCCTGTTTTATGGTAATTTCTTCGCCGTTATGTTCTAGTTTTACAAATTGCTTAGCGGCCGCAATAGCACCCGAACTAACGATAATAAACTCGTAGTCATTTTTTAAAAGCGCAATTTGCCGACCAATATCCTCAATTTTCCCACGAGAAATATGATCTGTTTCCTTGGTTAAGGTATTGGAGCCAATTTTAAGTAAGATTCTTTTTTTTGTCATCAAATAATATTCATTTCATTCCAACGAAGGCGGGAATCTGATTATGGTATTAAAAATGTTTGTTCGGCGCTTTTAGATTTGGGCTTGCGATCTCAACCCCTCCGCTTTTTCATCTGCCTTCGGCAGAGAAAAACCACCTCCCCTCATCTGAGGGTAGTAGCTCTTTTTTGTTTTTGTTTATAGATTCCATTTTATGCTGAATTTAATTCCATATCGAATTTTAAATCCCCCTCCTTCGGAGGGGTTAGGGGAGGATTTACGTTCTAGGGGGCTAATTCCTTTTTCAACCCCTCAAAAAACACATCAATATCTTTTTCGGTAATATTTAAAGCAGGTAAAAACCGAATTAAATTTTTATTGCTAGAACCACCAGTGAACATAAATTGATTGTAAATCAGTTTTTTACGTAATTCTGATACTTCAAAATCGAACTCTAATCCGAGCATTAAACCTCTGCCTTTTATTTTCTTTACTTGTGGAATAGTTTCAGCTAAGGATTTAAAATAATGCCATAATCTAGCTGCGTTTTCAATTAGATTTTCACTTTCTAATACTTCTAAAACAGCTAATGTTGCTGCACAAGCCAAATGATTCCCACCGAAAGTAGTGCCTAACATTCCGTAAGAGGCAGTAATACTTTCATGGATTAAAACACCACCAACTGGAAAACCATTCCCCATACCTTTGGCAATACTAATAATATCTGGCTGAATAGCGTGATGTTGAAATCCAAAGAATTTTCCACTTCTTCCAAAACCAGATTGCACTTCATCAGCAATTAAAACCACGCCATTATCTTTACAGACTTTAGCAATTTGTTGGTAGAATTCTGTTGTAGGTTCATCTAAACCGCCCACACCTTGAATGGCTTCTAAAATAACGCCGCAAACATCACCTTTTTCTATTTCTATTTTAAAGTTTTCTAAATCTTCAAAAGCTAAAAAAGTTACTTTTTGCTGTTTGTTTATTGGGGCATTAATTTTTTGGTTATCGGTAGTGGCTACAGCGGCTGAGGTTCTGCCGTGAAAACTATTATTAAAGGCGATTACTCTAGATTTTCCGGTAATAAATGATGCCATTTTTAAAGCATTTTCATTTGCTTCGGCGCCCGAGCTACACATAAACAGATTATAATCTTCACAGCCTGATTGTTTCCCTAATCTATCGGCTAATTCTTCTTGAATAGGATTTTGAATTGCGTTGCTATAAAAGCCAATTTTATGCAACTGCTCTTCAAGTCGTTTTACATAATGCGGATGCGTGTGTCCGATAGAAATTACCGCATGACCACCATAAAAATCTAAGTATTCTTGCCCTTTGTCATCGGTAACTACAATTCCCTTTGCAGAAACAGGGGTTACATTATACAGTGGATAAACGTCAAAAAGTTTCATAAATTCCCCTCTTTTATTCTTGTTATTTTATCATAAGAAGCAATAATTCCTTGTATTAAGGAAGAACTTAATCCTTGATGTTCCATTTCGTTTAAACCTTCTATAGTACAGCCTCTAGGCGTGGTTACTCTATCAATTTCTGCTTCAGGATGGCTTCCAGCATCAATTAATAAACTAGACGCGCCAAAACAGGTATGCATGGCTAATTCTTGTGCTTCTTTAGCATCAAAACCTAGTTGTATTGCGCCTTGGGTTGTAGCTCTGATCATCCGCATCCAAAAGGCTACGCCACTCGCACAAATTACGGTTGCTGCTTGCATTTGGTTTTCAGGAATTTCCATAGAATGACCCATTCTATTAAAAATAGCTTTTGCTAAATCGATTCTCTTTTTACCTTTTTCATTACTACAAATACAGGTCATTGATTTCCCAACGGAAATTGCTGTATTGGGCATACTGCGAATAATAAATTGGTCGTTTCCAATGATTCCTTCGATTTGACTAATTCCAAATCCGGTGATGGTAGAAATTATTACGTGCTTTTCCGTCAACAAATCTTTTATGTCTTCAAGAATGATTTGAAACTGGGCAGGCTGTACGGCAAAGATTAAAATATCAGATTTTTCTACCGCTTCTCTGTTATTTGAAGTAACCGTAACATTTCCAAATTTCTCGTAATCTAAGATATTTCTGGTATTTCTTTTGGTTAAATACATAGTCGTTGCTCCGTTGGAATTTAATATTCCCTTTGCAATCGCAATTCCCAAATTCCCTACTCCTATAATGGCTATTTTCATACTAAAAGCCCCCTAGCCCCCAAAGGGGGAATATACAGGGGTGGTTTAAATGTTTGTAATTAAATTCAATTATTCTAAATTAATTTTTATTATTCTCCCCCTTTGGGGGAGTTAGAGGGGGCTAATATACCCCCGCTTTCAAATTTAATCCCATTCCTTCATCAAACTCGAACATTAAGTTCATATTTTGAACCGCTTGTCCAGATGCTCCTTTTAAAAGATTATCTATGGCAGATGTGACCAAAAGTGTGTCATTATGCTTGTGCAAATGAATGTGACATTGATTGGTGTTTACTACTTGTTTTAAGCTAATTTCTTCTTCAGAGATTTGTGTAAATAAAGCGTCTTTATAAAAGTCCTTATAGATTTCAATCGCCTCTGTTAAACTTTTATCATATTTGGTATACGCTGTTGCTAAAATTCCTCTAGTAAAATTCCCTCGATTCGGCAGAAAATAGACTTCGCCTATATTATTTTTAAAACTTTGTAAACTTTCATTAATTTCTCCTAGATGTTGATGCGTAAAAGGTTTATACCAAGACACATTATTGTTTCTCCAACTAAAATGTGACGTATCAGTCGGACTAATACCTGCACCAGTGCTACCCGTTACGGCGTTTACATGAACATCAGAGGACAATAAATTAAGCTTCGCTAAAGGCAAAAGTGCTAATTGAATAGCCGTTGCAAAACAACCGGGGTTCGCAATATAATTTGCTTTTTTTATAACCTCTTTATTTAATTCGGGTAAGCCGTAAATGAATTGTTTGCCTTCCAAAACAGCATCACTATGCAATCTAAAATCATTACTTAAATCGATAATTTTTGTGTTCGATAAAAATGAATGTTTCTTTAAAAAAGCAGTAGAATTACCATGACCTAAACAAAGAAAAACAACATCAACAGCAAGATTTACATCGCCAGTAAATTTTAAGTCTGTCACTCCCAATAAATCAGGATGCGCGGAACTCACCTTTTTACCCGCTCTGGTGGTGCTATAAATAAAGTTTATGTCTACTTTTTGGTGTTGCAATAAAATACGAATAAGTTCCCCTCCCGTATATCCTGAACCACCAATTATTCCTGCTGTAATCATTTTTAATTGCTTTGCGCTTTATGCCGTAAGCTTTAGGCTTTAGGCTTGAATCTTTTTTATTTCAACTTTTTAGGTCCCCTCCCCAAAAGGGAGGGGACTTTACTCTTATTTACGCTATAGGCTAAACGCCTTAAGCTTTTATTTAATCTTCATTTTTTTCCGAAGGAAAAAAAGAGTTGACTCCCCTTCTTCGGAGGGGTTGGGGGATGATTATTGAGTTCCCCCTTTGGGCCTGCCTGCCGGCGAGGCAGGGGCTAGGGGGCTATTAACATGATTATAAATCTTCCCTGCATTTGATAAAATTTTAATAAATCCTTTGGCATCATCGGCAGTCCAACCTTTATTCATTTCTCCGTAACTTCCGAAAGCCGCGTTCATTAAATCATGTTTAGATGAAATTCCGTTTAATCGGTATTGGAAAGGATATAAGCTCACGTAAACATCGCCTGAAACATTTTTTTGTGTATCGGTCAAAAAAGTTTCAATATTTCGCATTACTTCATCTAAATAGTTCCCTTCATGTAACAACATTCCGTAAAAATTACCCAACTGCTCTTTCTGAAATTGTTGCCATTTACTTAGGGTGTGTTTTTCTAACAGATGATGCGCTTTTATAATAATTAAAGATGCTGGCGCTTCAAAACCAACGCGACCTTTAATGCCGATAATGGTATCACCCACATGAATATCGCGACCGATAGCGTATTTTGATGCTAGGGCTTCAAGCGCAATAATGTTATTTATGGGTGTATCTTTTTTACCGTCTAGCGCTACTAATTCGCCTTTTTCAAAGCTTAAGGTTACATCTGTCGGATTTTTTTCTTGCAGTTGACTTGGGTAAGCACTGTCTGGCAAGGCTTTATTAGAAGTTAGCGTTTCTTCACCACCAACTGATGTTCCCCAAAGTCCTCTGTTTATAGAATATTTTGCTTTTTCCCACGAGTAATCCACACCGTTTTCTTTTAGATAAGCGATTTCAGCTTCTCTAGATAGTTTGTTATCCCTAATCGGAGTTATAATTTCAATCTCAGGAGCTATAATTTGAAAGATCATATCAAAACGTACT
Source organism: Cellulophaga sp. (assembly GCA_030731855.1). Taxonomy (GTDB): domain Bacteria; phylum Bacteroidota; class Bacteroidia; order Flavobacteriales; family Flavobacteriaceae; genus Cellulophaga. The sequence continues at coordinate 7,581 of JANQTG010000054.1, forward strand.
TGGTCGTTACCAGCACCAGTACTTCCGTGAGCAATATATTTAGCACCTATTTTTTTAGCATGCTGAACTATTTCAATCGCTTGAACAATGCGCTCAGCACTTACTGATAAAGGGTAAGTATTATTTTTTAGTATATTTCCGAAGATTAAGTACTTTACCACTTTGTCGTAAAAGGTTTGTATAGCATCAATGGAGGTGTAAGAAGTTGCACCTAATTGTAATGCTTTTTCTTCGATGTTCGCAATTTCATCTTTCGTAAATCCACCTGTATTTACACTTACGGCATGCACTTCAAAACCTTGATCTTTTGATAAATATTTTGCGCAGTAACTGGTGTCTAAGCCACCACTATACGCTAAAACTAATTTTTTCATATATCTTTCTTTTTTAGGAAAAGTGATTCTTTTATACTTCTGAGTCTTTTAAAAGCCTTAGTATTGAATTTTTCTTTTTCAGGTTCAAGTATTTTCTTTTTTGCCTGCGCCACAGGATCATATATCATGGCGGTGCATAAGCACATTTTACGTTCAGTACGGGTTAAAATATCAAAGTTTTTACACGTTTGACATCCTTTCCAAAATTCAGGATCGTCTGTTAGTTCAGAAAACGTAGTAGGTTTGTAGCCTAGCTCGTAATTAATTTTCATAACCGCCAAACCAGTAGTAATTCCAAATATTTTGGCGTCAGGAAATTTCTTTTTCGAGAGTTCAAAAATTCGTTGTTTAATTTGCTTTGCTAGTCCACGATCTCTATAATCAGGATGTACAATAAGACCAGAATTAGCAACATATTTTTCATGTCCCCAAATTTCTATATAGCAAAATCCAGCAAAGTTTCCTTCATCTAAAGCGATAACAGCATTGCCGTTTGATAGTTTTTTACAAATGTATTCAGGAGTACGTTTTGCAATTCCTGTACCACGCACTTTTGCAGATTCTGCAATAGTATCACAAATAATTTCAGCGTATTTAAAATGTGATTCGTTAGCAATTAGTATTTCCATTGCCAATGTGATGTTTAAAATAAAAGTTAACTAAAAATTGATTTGATTTAGCAGAAATGGACTCACCTATTTCCAAAATATAGTACACCCTTACGGGCGACGACGTGTAGGCGTAAATGAACTAGCAGGTGCGAAAGACCTGTCTAAAGAAGATATGTTTGTTGTTTTGTTCATTATACAATCAAAAGTACAAATTAAATTGAATAATCAAAGTTTGATATACCTTTTTTACAAAAAATCTACTTTTTGTTATAAACGGTTGCGATTTCATAAATCATATAGCCTAAAATTACTATATACTCAAAGCTTAGAATACCCAAGTGCTCTATATAATTCGGGTTTGAGTACGCAAAGTAGCTCAATATTACCAAGCCAGACCAAATTAAAGCATATCTAAACCTAGTAAAAACAGATAATAAAACTAAAAATATAATGTACCATGGATGCACTGTTGCTGATAGCAAGTAGTATATGCTAAGTACCCATAACATAGAAGTTATTAAAACAGATAGTTTTTGATTTTTTCGAAACAGACTAAATAAAACCACCATACCAATAATTAAATAAGGCGTTATTTTTCCGTAGGTAATAATTAATTCCCAAGGTTTAGCATCAAAATACGAAACAGCAATTTTCTTTACTACATTATATACGCTAGCATTAAACTCAAAATTTGAAAACCATAAACCTACCGTTTCAGAATAATTGCTAATAAATTCTGAAGTATAAAAGGGGAGCAGCAGTAGAATAGTTGTTGCGCCTACAATGCTATAAAAAAAGACACTTTTCTTAAACCCAAAATATTTAAAAAATAGCGGTAGAAAAAGCAAAGGCACTAATTTAATAGAAATAGATAATGCGTAAATAACACCAGCCAATTGCCATTTATTTTTTGATACTAAATAGAGAGACCACACAAAGAAGAAAAGCATTACCCCTTCAAAATGTAGGTTCCCTGTGAGTTCTAAAATGACTAAAGGATTTAAAAAATACCAAAAAATTAGGTGTGGCGATAAATTCAGATTTTTTAAAAGCTTTCGTCCAAAATAGACAATACCAACATCGGCAAGTATAATTCCGATTCGCATTACGATAACCGAACCTAAAATACTTTTACCGCCTAATAAAGCTGCAATGGCAAAAATAAGTTGATTTAAAGGCGGATAATTACTGTGGAATTTAGGACTTAATTCGCCCATGCCGTTAAATAGTTCTTGCGAATTATCAATCACCAAATTGGCTTGTTTAATTAATTCATTCGGAATGTATAAATATGGATTTATAAAGTTACTGACCAGTTCGCCATCCCAAATAAAGCGGTAAAAATCTTGGGAAAGGTTGGGTAATGTAAAAAGAAAAATCAATCTAAAAAATACGCCACAGAATAGCAGAAATTTAAAATTGAATTTTTTAAACTGAACTATTTTAAAACAAAAAAAGAATAATCCAAAGAAAAGAATAAGCAGTTTTAAAAATTCTGTTCGTTGAAAATGATAGGCAATAACATAATAAAAAATACTACTTGCAAGCGTCAGAAATAGAGACACTTTGTTCAGTTTAAAATATTTTATAATGTTATCAAACATGAAAAAAAGTCATTTTTTCTAAGTGGAAAAATAAGAAAATTAATCGGTTATACCTATGTAGTGGTTAAAAGAAAAGCCACATCTTTTTTGAAAAGAGTGGCTTTTTATATTCTAAAAAAAAGGCTTAAACACCTTCTTTTTAAGCAAATTATTACATTGATTAATTGTCACCTTTTAGTTTTATGCCCTAGCGGTAAGCGATTTAAAGAATACAAATCCGAAACCTAAAAATAACATAAAATGGAATGGGAATAATCCAAAGTCATTTAAGGGAATGGCGCTGTACATTCCGAAAAGGAAGTAAATCATTAATGCCGCTTCGATAATCATGTTTGGCGACAGTTTTGTAGCTAAGTATTTATTTGTTTTCCAACTATCTTTTAAACTGCTTAAATTAAACTTTGGTGTTCTAACAAACTCACTTCTTTTACCCATATGACCCTCTAAAACAGCAATAGAATTATGTAAAGAGAAACCAAGGGCGATAGAGAAAAAGGTAAAAAATAGTTTTATATAATCAATAAAATTATCAAAACTACTGCCTTGAATACTCTTGTAGGTAAACCAATAGCAAACAAATAAGATAATAGTACTTACAATAAAGAAACTTGTAGCTTCAAAAACCCAAGCTAAATGGCCGTAACTGTTTTTTATGTATAACATAGGAATACTTAAAAAGGCCACAATAAATACACATAAAAACATAGAACTGTTTAACAAGTGCATTACGCCATGAAATTTTGTTTTAAACGGAATATTCTTCGCAAAAATAACGCTTGAAACTGTTTTTCTGAAGTTTTCGGCACCACCTTTATTCCATCTAAATTGTTGAGAACGTGCAGCACTAATTACTACCGGAAGTTCGGCAGGCGTTTCTACATCTTCTAAATATTTAAATTTCCAGTTTTTTAACTGTGCTCTATAGCTCAAATCTAAATCTTCTGTTAACGTATCGCCTTCCCAGTTGCCAGCATCTAAAATACATTCTTTACGCCAGATACCTGCTGTACCGTTAAAGTTGATAAAATGTCCTTTAGCGTTTCTACCTACTTGTTCTAAGGTAAAATGCGCATCTAAAGCAAAAGCTTGTATACGTGTTAAGGTAGAGTAATCTCTATTGATATGTCCCCAACGGGTTTGTACTACACCTATTTCTTTATCTTTAAAATAAATAACGGTTTTCTTTAACCAGTCTGGTGCAGGTAAAAAATCAGCATCAAAAATGGCAATAAATTCACCTTTAGCAATTTCTAAACCTTCTTTTAAAGCACCAGCTTTGTAGCCTTGACGATTAGTTCTACAAATATGGGTAATGTCTAAACCGGTTTCTTGTAATTTTTTAACATGAATTGCCGTAGCTGCAACGGTTTCATCCGTAGAATCGTCTAAAACTTGAATTTCTAGTTTACTAGATGGGTATTCTATTTTTGCAATATTTTCTAATAAACGTTCCATTACATATTCCTCATTATATACAGGGAGCTGTATAGTTACATAAGGAATTTCTTTAGGGTCTAGAAGATTGAACTTTGCAGCAGTATCATTTTTTCTTTTATTCCCTAAATAGTTGATTAAAAGATTCAACTGCGCTAGGCTGTAGAAGAAGATTAAAATTAAAGAAATGCTATAAATAGCAATGATAATGTACGTGATTGTTAAAGCCATTTTATTTTATACTGTATTTAAAAATCCAACTTAGAATTTTTACGCCTGCAAATATACTACCTTTTACGGTACCAGAGACTTTTGATATGCCAATTCTTTTTTTATAACGCACTGGTACTTCGGTATATGTAAATTTCTTTTTTAAAACCTTTAATTGCATCTCCACCGTCCACCCGTAGGTTTTATCTTCCATATTTAGCGCCATTAACTTGTCATATTTAATAGCTCTAAAGGGTCCAAGATCAGTAAAATTGGCATTAAAAAACAGCTTCATTAAAGAAGTTGCAAGCCAATTTCCAAAAATTTGCTGCGGTGTCATAGAACCTTCTTCTCTTAAACTATTTACTCTTGAACCAATGACCATATCAATATCGTCATTTATAATGGGCGCAATTAATTTAGAAAGTTCTTCTGGATAATCAGAATAGTCTCCATCAATAAATACGATAATATGAGGTTGTTTAGACTTTTCTTTAATATAATTTATTCCGGCCAAGCACGCATAACCGTATCCTTTGCGGTTCTCGTCTAAAACGGTAGCACCTGCATTTTTAGCATTTTCAGCGGTATTGTCGGTTGAATTGTTATTTACTACTATAATTTCGGCAACATTACTAGGTATTTCTTTAATTACATGATCAATAGAATCTGCTTCGTTGTAGGCGGGAATGATAACGTTTATTTCGGGCATTACTTTAAATCAGAGAGTTTATTTTCGCTTTTAAAACTAGAAAAACTAAACCATTCATCAATTTTTTTTCCATTTTTATATTTTTCAGCGGAAGTTAATTTTTCATTACTATACTTTAAACAGTACCCGTCTTTAATACCTTCACTTAATTGGCATTTGTGATTTACTTGTCCTTTATCATTATAAAACGTCCACCAATGTTCTTTTTTTCCGTCACTATATTTTCCTTCTTGATAAACAATTCCAGTTTCAGAAAAGTAAGTCCAATAGGCAGATTTAATGTTGTTTTTATAATGACCTTGCTCGGCTAATTTTCCATTTTGATGATAAAATTTCCAATAATTATGTTTTTTACCATTAATCACCCAACCTTCTGATTTTAATTGACCATTTTGATGGTAATTTTTTTTGTAAGTTTCTGAATAGGTATTAAAAATAAAAACAAAACTAAACAGATAAATTATAATTTTAAAAGACATCGCTTATTATTTTTTATTAACCAAAGTCATTAAATCAACATCGTTTCCTAATAATATTTCGGTAGGATTTATGCGGCCTTCTTCTGGGCCATTTTCTAGTTTTAAAACCCCACGAGGGCAAACTGCGGAACAAATACCACAACCTACACAACTTGAACGTACAATATTTTCTCCTTTTTGTGCATAAGCTCTCACATCGATACCTTGTTCACAATAGGTAGAACAATTTCCACAAGAAATACACTGTCCGCCATTGGTGGTAATTCTAAAGCGCGATTTAAAACGTTGCACAAAACCTAAATATGCGGCTAAAGGGCAACCAAACCTACACCATACTCTGTTTCCAAAAATAGGATAAAACCCAGTCCCGATTACTCCGGCAAAAATTGCCCCAATCAAAAAGCTATAGGTATTCATAATACTTTGCACTTTAATACCAAGAACAGTACCTGTTTCTGCAAAAAAGCCGTAAAGTGTAAAGCCTGTCATCACCACTGCGAAAACTAAAACACCATGAATTAACCAGCGCTCTATTTTCCAAGAAAAAAGTGATTTGCTAGAATGTTGGCGGTACGGATCGCCTAAGGTTTCCGCTAAACCACCACAACCGCAAACCCAAGAACAATACCATCTTTTCCCAAAAAAATAGACCATTACAGGCACAATAACTAAGGTTAAAACGATGCCCCAAACTAGGATGAACATTCCTAAACCACCACTAGCAATTAACTCCTTTAAATTCCAGCTAAAAAAGAAATCATAATCTAACGGAAAAGCATTTTTAAAATCGTAGCCTTTTGAATACGATAATTGTAAACGCACCATAATTTCAGGAATTAGAAAGGCGAATACAATCTGAAAGAACAAAACAGAGGTAGTACGCACCATTTGATAGACATTATGGCGGTATTTTATGTACATTCTGATAGCCATAACCGTCATAACCACACAATACATAAAACCATACACAAACCATTGCCCTGCTGGGTTTCCACTTAAACTCTCACTTATAGGGTCAACAAGAAAAGTCCAATTAACGGCGTATTCCGCTTTAAAATAAAGAACGAGATAAAAACTAACTAGAAATATAAAAACAAGCCAAGCAATCCAGCCGCGATTTGTTGAACTTTGGTGGTAAATATGGTCGTTTTTTATTCCTTTTTTTCCTAAAGTAACCACTTGTGGAATAATAAACATAAGGGAACCAATAATACCCAAGCCAAAGGTTAAAAGCCAAAGTAATCCTTTATTCTCAGGAATAAAGCCATAAGCGGAAGCTTTACGAATGGCAGTAGCCATATCGCCACTACCCGCATATACTTTTTTGCCCCATTCTTTATTTTTGTCATGTACTTCGTTAGCATTATCAATAACCCCTTTAACAATAGGTGCTAAGGCTTGTATGCCCGTAAATTCTTTATCCACGAAGGTATTTTTTAAATCTTGAATAAAAACTTCACTTTTTATACCTTGACTGGTTATCAATTCGTCAAACGTGGTTTGGTTTAGCTTAAAAGTTCCTAAGAAGGGAAGCGCGGTAAATATGGCCAAGCCTATGATAAAGAGGGTTATGCCTATGTTTTGTATTGTTTTCATTTATAAATTTTATTTTCATTTCCATCAAGATGGAAATCATTTTTTAAAGTATTTTTTAGCTTCTAACAAGGTCAGAAATCTCTTTACTACTATGCTTTACTAAAAATTCTTTTCCAGCTTTTTTTTCGCGGCTGTATTTGAGTACCGAATTCTGAATTAAATTTTACCACAATTTCATTCTCGTAGCTTTTGTAAAACTCAGGATCAAAATTGGCGTCTTTTAAATATTCCATCACATAAAAAACATCTTTTTTGGCGGTCAACCAGCGGTCAAAAATCTCGTGACGCATGCGAATGCCAAACGTGTTAATGCCTAAAAATTCTTTGGTAGCAGCATCATAAGCTATGGTAATACAAATATTTTCTTTGCTGTGTCGCCAATGAAAATGCAGTTCTGTTTCTTTTTTACTCCGTTCACTAAACACCCAACCATAGGTTTGGTATTCAATATCAAAAAACTTGGCAGAGTTAAACCAATGACCAGGGTTATACTCCGTTTTATTGTTACAAATAGTTTGCGCCAGCGTTTCACCCATCATTCGGCCTGTGTACCAAACTGCTTCAATAGGTCTTCTGTTACCAATGGCTTCATGTTGTTCGGCACAATCGCCAATGGCGTAAATATTTGGAATATTAGTTTCTAAAAACCTATTTACTTTAACACCACGGCCTAATTCAATTCCTGAATCTTTTAGAAAATTTATATTGGGAGTTACACCAGCTGTGAGGCCTACAACAGTACATTCGATAATATCACCTTTATCAGTTCTTATAGCTTTTGCATGCCCATTTTCGTCGGCAATTATTTCTTCTAAATTGGTATCTAAGCGCAAATCTATATGGTGGTCTAAAATATGTTCATTAATCATTTCTGATTCTCCAGACGGTAAAACTCCATTCCAAAAGCTTTTTTCACGCACTAGAAAAGTAACAGGAATTTCTCTAGTTCTAAGCATTTCTGCCATCTCGATGCCTATCAATCCGCCACCCACAATTACGGCTCTTTTGCAAACCTTATTATTCGGAGCGTTTTTTTCGAGTAGTTCTAAATCTTGTTTGTGGTATAAGCCTTGAACCCCTTTTAGGTCTTGTCCAGGCCATCCGAATTTATTGGGTTTGGATCCTGTAGCAATAATTAGTTGGTCATAGGTGATAGTAGTACCGTCCTTTAAAAAAAGTTTCTTCTGTTCATGAGCTACTTTTTCAACAAAACCTTTTACTAAATCTATCCTATTTTTTTTCCAAAACCAATTTTCATAGGGCTGCGTATGTTCAAACTTCATGTGTCCCATGTACACATACATTAATGCAGTTCTAGAGAAAAAATAGTCGCTTTCCGCAGATATAATGGTAATTTTTTTATCAGATAGTTTTCGAATGTGCCTAGCGGCAGTAACGCCTGCTATTCCATTTCCGATAATGACGATATGCTCCATGTTGTGTTGGTTATATAGGTTCTGTCGAAATAGGTGTATAGACTTAACATAAAAATAAAAAAAATTCTGTTATAAAATTGTGATACTTTTTTATTCCTTTTGCTTTTTGAAATTTAAATAGTTTAAATCATTTCAATAAATCGCTTCGATAAAAAAAAATTGTTAGTTTTCTTTTAGTTCATCGACCAAATTACCATAAATAACATTTACATTATGAAAAAAATACTTTTTTTAACGGTTTTAGTTTTGCATAGCGTGTTTGGATTTTCTCAGACAACAACAGCATTTTTTGATAAAGCAGATACTTTTTTTAAAACCTATATACAAGAGGGCAAAGTAGCGTATCAAGAAATAAAGAAAAATAAAAAAGAGTTAGTAGAGCTCACGGAACTGATGACTACAGTAACAGTTTCTAAAGAAAATGTAGCAGAATATCAGTCTTTCTGGATTAATGCGTATAATATTTCTGTAATTAACGGTGTAGTTTCAAATTACCCTTTAAAATCACCCTTAGATAAAGCTGGTTTTTTTGATAAGATAAAATACCAAGTGGGCGACCAAAATATCACTTTAAATGATATGGAGCACAAAATGTTAAGAGCCGTTTTTCCGAAAGAAGCACGTTTTCATTTTGTCTTAGTTTGCGCAGGTTTAGGCTGTCCGCCCATTATTAACCAAGCCTATTTGCCATCAACATTAGAACATCAATTGGCAGAACAAACCAAGAAAGCACTGAATGACCCACAATTTATTAAAGTGAATAAAAACAAAGTACAAATATCTCAGCTTTTTGAGTGGTATATGACCGATTTTACGCAAGATGGCAAATCGATAACAGCTTACATTAATCAATACAAAACAGAAAAACTTCCTGAAAACGCCAAAATTAGTTTTTATGCGTACGATTGGACACTGAACGAAACAAAAAAATAATCTATACTTAATTATGAAAAATAACATCAACCTAATTACCCTAATCATCTTTTTTTTAATCACTTTTAGTTACGGCCAAGACGATTCAAATGAGCCAGAACAAAGTAATATTCAACAATACACACCCTCTAAATTAATAGGTAAAGGACAAATAGATGTAAAGTGGTTTAATAATTTATATACAGAAACTAAAAGTACTTTTGCAGAAGGTACGATCCCCAGACAAACCTTTTTTACCTCTACGTTTGAATTTTACACAGGAGTTGGTAACAATAATAGGCTTAACTTAGGACTTATTGCTAGAGTTCGCTCAAATGTTATTGCAGATAGAGGTGCATTAGAAGTATTTAATTTTGATGGTGAAACAGGCACTGCTAGATCAGGATTAACAGCAATTGCGCCCTCAATAAAATTTGTTCCTTTTCCGTCAATCAGTAATTTTAGCCTTCAGAGTTCTATTTTTATTCCTTTGATCGACAATGAATCTGAAGATTTTCTTCCGATAAACAATAATAATGGAGTTTTCTTAGAACAAAACGGATATGTTTGGCAAAACCGTTTGTTTTATGATTATACCTTCCCCGGTGGAGACTGGCAGCTCTTTTCTGAATTTACCACAGAGTTAAATTTAGGAGATGATGAAAAAAGTTTTGCTAACAATAGCTTAAATCTTAATCCTGGTATTTTTTTAAGTTATTTTCCAAGCTCAAAATTTACGGTTTTAGTTTTGGGGCAACATTCACAACGAATAGATCTAGGAAATAACTTTGCACAAGATTTTACCGCAATTGGTGGTGGGGCAAAATACCAATTAACAAAAGCCTTAAATTTAGAATTGCTGTACACCAATTTTGTTCGAGGAAATAATACAGGATTAGGAGAAACTTTTAATTTTGGTATAAGGGGTATTTTTTAAAGTGTAAGAGAGAAAAGCCTATTTTTGAGTGGTAAATATACTGTGATGAAAAAATTAGGCTTTCTATTTTTGGTTTGTATTCAACTATCTTGTACGAGCCAAGAAAAAAAAATTAATGGGGTAAGTTTTGTAGCTTCAAGAGAAGAAGTGGCACAAGAACATGTACAAGAGGTGGTAAATTTGAATGCCAACCATGCAGCTGTAATGCCTTTTGGATTTATACGTGATTTAAATTCACCCGAACTTATTTTTAATACAGACAGGCAATGGTTTGGAGAAAGAAAACAAGGAGCTAAACAGTATATACAACTCCTGCATCAAAATGGGATTGGTGTAATGCTAAAACCTCAAATTTGGATTTGGAAAGGAGAATTTACAGGAAATCTAACGATGAAAACAGAGGAAGAATGGAAAATTCTTGAAACATCCTATAAAAACTTTATTATTACTTATGCAGAATTGGCAGAAGAAACAAAGGTTGAGCTTTTTTGCTTAGGAACAGAATTAGCGCAATTTGTACAAAACAGACCCGAATTTTGGTTTAAATTAATTAAAGAAATAAGGGTAATTTATAAAGGAAAACTAACTTATGCTGCCAATTGGGATGAATATACTAAAACGCCATTCTGGGAACAACTAGATTATATTGGGGTAGATGCCTATTTTCCATTATCAGAAGAACAATCACCTTCTTTAGAAAATTTAAAAATGGGTTGGCAAAAATGGAAAACCGAAATGTATAAAATTTCGGAGGCTCATAAAAAACCTATTTTGTTTACTGAATATGGGTACAGGAGTATGGATTTTACCGCTAAGAAACCGTGGCTCGTAGATCGCAACGATGAAAATGTAAATTTAGAAGCACAAGTTATTGCTACAAAAGCTATTATTGAAGAGTTTTGGTCTCAAGATTGGTTTGCAGGTGGTTATGTATGGAAATGGTTTATTGATCATAAACAATCTGGTGGCATTAATGATAACCGATTTACACCACAGAATAAACCAGCAGAAAAAATAATTAAGCAGTATTATGCACACTATAAATTTGAAAAATAGCCTTTTCATATTTTTTGCAATAGGTATTATAGGATGTTCAAAAGATCAAGAGGAATCTTCTTTAACATTAGAACAAATGATTAGTAATGCTGATGTTGTTTTAGACAACGTTATTGCTTGTGCAGCTAAAATAGATAAGGATACAAGCATTAGTGTTTTTTTTTATCCAAGAGAAGGCGCTACTGACTTACGGTATTTTGAAACTGAAAATACCATAGTCGATAAAAATAATTTTAAAAATTATAGGGAAGTTAAGCCTAGGTTGTTGCCTGTTTTTAATGGGTATTTAAATAAATTTGAAGTAGCCTCATCACTTACTGAAAAGTGGGTTATAGTAAGTTTTAGGGAGGATAATAAAATTCATTTATCTAATCCTATACGTTTAAAACAACTCACAAAACCAACAGAATACTTACCCGAAAAACTGACAATAAATTCAATAAATGAAATGCCTAAATTTTCATGGGAAGATGGTATGTATCAAGATACCAAAATATATTTTCAAGTAATTTCAGATGCCAATAACAATTTATTTTCGGGCACTTATACCTTTGAGAAACAATTTCAGTATTACAAGCTAAATAATGTAGTGCTTAATATTACTACAGCTACTCCTCCCGAACTTCAAAAAAATAATACCTATAACTTTACATTAATGGCAGTTAGTGAAGATAATTGGGTAAATTTGCTAATGGAAAAGACGTTTACTATTGAAAATTAATGGGTTGCGATTTTTTATAAATATTTTCTAGCATACGAAACGTTGTATTGCAGCAGTTTTTTTTTGATCAAAATAAAATGAAAACAAGTATATTTTTTTTACTTCTTACTTTCCTTACTATAGGTAGTGCTCAAGAAAAAAGGATAATTGATATTACTTTTGAAGGTACTAAACGCATTAAAACCTCATTACTTACAAAAATTATTACCACCGAAAAAGGTTCAGTTTTAGATTCCACTAAAATAGAGGCAGATATACTTCATTTAAAAAGATTGCCTCCCGTCGCTAATGCCTTTTTTAAAATTGATGTGGTGAATGATACCGCAGTAAATGTAGTCTTTAAGATTGAAGAAAATTTTACCTTAATTCCTTTCGCAAATCTTTTTAGCTCTCCTAATGATGATTTTGCTTTTAGGATAGGGCTACAAGAATTTAATTTTTTAGGACAAAATATAACCTTAGGTGGTTTCTATCAATTTAATATTTTTAATTCATACGGTGTTAGTATTCGAGCACCTTATTTATTTAGTAGAAAACTAGGATTAGCAGTTAATTATTACGATTTATCAACTTTAGAGCCAGTTTTTTTTACTCCAGCTACCGCCGATTACAAGTATAACAATAAAGGAATTGAAGTTTTAGGTTTGTATGAATTTAATGCTAAACATAGAATAGAATTAGGGGTTAATTTCTTTACCGAAGATTATCAATATGTAAGTGGCTTTACTAGCGATAATGTACCAAGAAGCTTAAATATTGATAAGTATTTAGGAAAACTAATTTATAATTACGAACATATTAATTATGATTATCAATACCTAAATGGTTTTCGTAGTAGTTTAAACTTACAAATAGTTCAGAGCACAGATGCCGTTCTTCCTAATTTTTGGATTGGTTTCAACGATTTTCTCTTTTTTCAACGTATTGGTGCAAAAGGAAACTGGGCTAACAGGCTAAGGCTCGGTTTGGCAACAAATGTCGATAGTCCGTTTGCACCGTTTACTTTAGATAATAATTTAAATATTAGAGGGGTTGGTAATATTATAGATAGAGGAACAGGTGCTATAGTTTTAAATACAGAATATCGGCATACTTTAGTAGATAAAGAATGGTTTGTACTGCAAAGTAACGTTTTTATTGATGGCGGATCTTGGAGAAATCCAGGAGGAGATTTTGGCGATTTTATAGTTTCAGAAAACTTAAGAATTTATCCAGGTGTGGGACTTCGGTTTATGCACAAGAAAATTTTTAATGCTGTTTTTAGAATAGATTATGGTCATGGTATTACAAAAGATGCTTCAAAAGGACTTGTATTTGGAATTGGTCAGTATTTTTAATAATATTTGTTAAAAGAACACTACCATGATTTATACGAAGAAAACGAAACTGCTATTCTTCACTCTTGTGCTATCCGCTACTTGTTGGACGGGTTTTTCACAAGACTCACACACAACATTTGTTGCAGAAACAGGCGACGGTATTATAACGGTTTTGCGACGTGAAGGTTTAGATATTAAAAAGAATTACCAAAAATTTATCGAATTAAACCAAGATGAAATTACTAATGGGAGTCTTTTACAATTAGGGAAAACCTATAAAATCCCTGAAAGCGAATTTTCATTTTCTAATATGGGTAAAGTCATAAAGCTGACGGATAATAATGAATTTCCAATTTTTGATACTCGTTTAAGCAATTTATCAAAGAAAGATAGCACCCTAAAAAACACCGTCTATTATTTACTTTTAGATAGGTTTGAACCTGAAAATTTACAAGTAGTAAAAAAGAATGAAGAAGTTCGCAAAGATGTTGCCTTAACCATGTCAAAACAACTTTTAGAGCAAGGAGCTCGTGTTTTTTTATTTGAATACAATTCAGACGAAGATCAAAATTTAGGCGCTTATATTGACGCTATTAACAAGCGTTTTTTTAAGTTTCGTGGCGCTCATCAGCGATTATTAGTATTAGATATTGATTATGGTCGTTTTAATAAAAACGCGGCTGTTGTGGTAGCACATAATGAAAATAGTAAAGAAGGTGAACAATTTGCGAGTAGTATAGAAAATATATTGAAACAAAAAAAGATGAAAGTAGCTGTTTCAGGAGAAAAGCAAGGCATTTTTACAGATAAAATCAACCTTTTTATTGCGAATAATGCCTTACCTCCAATGACTTTTGTAAAATTAGATGGCAGTATAAAACCTAAAGAAGATATTGCTTTAGTAAAGCAGGAGAAAGACGCGTTTATTGATGTTATTACAAAAGGCATACAGGTAGATTATAGTACCATTACCATTGAAGAATAATACCATAGAAAAATTTAGTTGATAGAATTACAATGCAAATAATAGATTTTAAAAATAGGTTAATTGTATTGCTTGCTGTTGCAAGCATCGGTGTAGTTAGCGCACAAGACGGATTAAAAACCGTAACGGCTGAAAAAGGTGACGGTATTTTGTCGCTGTTAAGAAAACAAGGCGCAAACCCGTATGAGATTTATGATGATTTTGTAGCCTTAAATATTGATAATCTTCGAGATAGTATTCATTTGTTTGAAGGGAGAACCTATAAAGTACCTGCAACAAAAGTTAAAAGCGAACTACAAAAAGTAGTCACAGAAACAAAAGCGGTAAAAGGTATTTCGTATGATATTTTTGGTAAAAAATATGCTGAGGTTGTTTCCCAAAGCGATCAGTTAAATGGTGCTGTTTATTATTTAATTTCTGGTCATGGTGGTCCAGATCCGGGTGCCATGACTTCGTATTTAGATACGTCGATTTCTGAAGATGAATATGCATACGATATTACCTTGCGTTTGGCAAGAGAATTAATTTCTCACGGAGCAACAGTATTTGTTATTGTTCGAGACCCAGATGATGGTATTCG